>NZ_KV825310.1:0-4872 GCF_001816085.1 Micrococcus sp. HMSC31B01 | reverse complement strand
GCGGCGCCGACGACACGGTCGGCGCCGCCCCCGTGGCGCCTGGGCTAGGCTGGCCCGGTGACGAACCAGATTGAGATCGGCCGCGGCAAGCGCGGCCGCCGGGCCTTCTCCCTCGACGACGTGTCCGTGGTGCCCGCGCGGCGCACCCGGGATCCCCAGGACGTCAGCCTCACGTGGCGCATCGACGCCTACACGTTCGACATGCCCGTGATCGGTGCACCCATGGACTCCGTGATGAGCCCGGAGACCGCCATCGCGATGGGGCGGCTGGGCGGTCTCGGCGTCCTCAACCTCGAGGGCCTGTGGACCCGCCACGAGGACCCGCGCCCGCTGCTCGAGGAGATCGCCGCCCTCGAGGCCGGCCCGGCCGGGACCGAGGCCACCCGCAAGCTGCAGGAGGCCTACGCGGCCCCCATCCGCCCCGATCTGATCACCGAGCGCCTCGCGCAGATCCGCGAGGCCGGCGTCGTCGTCGCGGGCTCGCTGACCCCGCAGAACACGCAGGAGTTCTACCGCACCGTCGTGGCGGCGGGCGTGGACCTGTTCGTCATCCGCGGCACCACCGTCTCGGCCGAGCACGTCTCCTCCACCCAGGAGCCGCTGGACCTGAAGCAGTTCATCTACGAGCTGGACGTGCCCGTGATCGTGGGTGGGGCGGCCGGCTACACGCCGGCCCTGCACCTGATGCGCACCGGCGCGGCCGGCGTGCTCGTCGGCTTCGGCGGCGGCGCGTCCACCACCACGCGCCGCGCCATGGGCATCCGTGTGCCGATGGCCACGGCCATCTCGGACATCGCCGAGGCGCGCCGCGACTACATGGACGAGTCCGGCGGCCGCTACGTGCACGTGATCGCCGACGGCGGCGTCTCCACCTCGGGGGAGATCGTCAAGGCGATCGCCATGGGCGCGGACGCGGTCGTCCTGGGCGCCGCCCTGGCCCGCGCCACCGACGCCCCCGGCGGCGGCTGGCACTGGGGCCTCGAGGCCGCCCACCCGGAGCTGCCGCGCGGGCACCGCACCCACGTGGGCCAGGTGGCTCCGCTCGAGGAGGTCCTGTGGGGGCCCGGCCGCCACGCGGACGGCACGTCCAACCTGATGGGCGGCCTGAAGCGCGCCATGGCCACCTGCGGCTACACCGAGCTCAAGGACTTCCAGAAGGTGGAGGTCCTCGTGACCCCCACCCAGACCGTCTGATCCCCGCCGCCGCCTGGCGGCACCCCGACCGGAAGAGTTGATACGGCGTGCTGCGCACCGCCCTCAAGCCCGTCTGGCTGGCCACCCTGGTGCTGGCCCTCGTGGCGGCCGCGGTCTTCGTGGGGCTGTCCAAGTGGCAGTTCGAGTCCGCGGAGACGAACGCGCCGCCGCCGCGCACCCAGACCGAGAACGCCGTGCCGTTCCTGGAGCACGTGCGCCCCTACGAGGCCCTGCTGGGCTCGCAGGCCGACCAGGTCGTCACGGTCGAGGGGGAGTTCGTGCCCGGCACGGACGTCCTGGTCGGCCCGCGCCTGCTGAACGGCCGCGACGGCTACTGGACGGTCACGGCCCTGCGGGTGGCCGGCGCCCCGGACGGCGAGGTCGTCCCGGTGGTCCGCGGCTGGTCGGCCGACGCCGACGTCGTGGACCCCGCGCCCACCGGGCAGGTCACCGTCACCGGGCGCCTGCTGCCCCCGGACGGGCCCCTGCCGCGCGAGGCTGCGGCCGAGGACACCGCCGACCGGCTCCTGTACCGCAGCCTGGCCCCGGCCCAGCTGGTGAACGTGTGGGACGAGCCGTCCTACGCGGCGTTCGTCGCGGCGTTCGAGATGGTCGACGCCGCGGGCGCCGAGACGGGCGCGGCCGGCCCCGGCGGGCTCGAGCCGGTGTGGGTGGCCCCGCAGCCCGAGGAGACCCAGATCATCTGGCTCAACGTCTTCTACGCCGTGGAGTGGATGCTCTTCGCCGGCTTCGCCCTGTTCCTGTGGTGGCGGTTCGTCCGCGACGACCACGTCCGGGACGAGCACGAGCGCCGGCTCGACGAGGAGTGGGCCGCGCAGTGGCGCGCCGAGGAGCTCGAGCGGCGCCGGGCGGCCGCGCGCGAGGCCAAGGAGCGGGCCGTCGCGGCACAGTCCGCGGCGCACCCACGCCAGGACCACGACGACGACGGGGCCGCGCGCCCCGACCCCCGCGACCCGGGCCCCCGTGGGCCCCGAGAGGAGCAGAGCCGATGAGCACCCAGCACCCCGGCCCCCAGCCGGTGGACCCGGCGAGCCTGCCGGATCCCGAGGACATCACGGAGGCCGACCTGCCCGAGCCGCCCCCGCGGCCAGGCCGGGAGCATCGCCGTTTCGCCGGCACCCAGCAGCAGATCCGCTCCGCCACCCGCCTCTACGTGGTGTGCGCGTGGATCACCGGCATCATGCTCCTGCTGCTCGTGGCGGAGATGGTGCTGAAGTACGGCATGCACGTGGAGCTCTACGCGGGCGGCACCACCCTGGACGGAGAGGCCAACGGCCTGGGGCTGCACCCCACGGACAGCGTGACCGGGGGAGTGAACCTGTCCCTGTTCATCCTCATCGCCCACGGCTGGATGTACGTGGTGTACCTGCTCGCCTCGTTCCGCCTGTGGTCCCTGATGCGCTGGGAGCCGCTGCGCCTGCTGGCGATGGCCGGCGGCGGCGTCGTGCCGTTCCTGTCCTTCGTGGTGGAGAAGCGCATGACCCGCGTGGTCCGGGACGAGCTGCACCGCTTCCCGGACGCCGCGCGGCGCTACTGAGCGCCTCGACTATCCTGGACGGGTGACGCAGAATGCCCCCCACCCCGACACCCCCGCCCCGCTCAGCGACGTGATGCCCACGGTGCTGGTGCTGGACTTCGGCGCCCAGTACGCACAGCTCATCGCGCGTCGTGTGCGCGAGGCCAACGTCTACTCCGAGGTCGTGCCCGCCTCCACCCCGGCGGCGCAGATCCTGGAGCGCAAGCCCGCGGCGCTGATCCTCTCGGGCGGGCCGTCGTCGGTGTACGAGCCCGGCGCCCCGCAGCTGGATCCGGCGCTGCTCGAGGCCGGGGTGCCCGTGCTGGGCCTGTGCTACGGCTTCCAGTCGATTGCGCACGCCCTCGGCGGCACCGTGGCCAAGACCGGCACCCGGGAGTACGGCTCCACCTGCCTGGACTCGGTGGACGCCGACTCCGTGCTGTTCGCGGGCCAGGACCTCGAGCAGGTCGTGTGGATGTCCCACGGGGACGCCGTGACGCAGGCGCCCGAGGGCTTCGCCGTGACGGCCTCCACCGCGGGCGCCCCCGTCGCCGCGTTCGAGGACCGCGAGCGCCGCATCTTCGGCGTGCAGTGGCATCCCGAGGTGGGCCACTCCTCCCACGGTCAGCGGGTGCTCGAGCAGTTCCTGCACGTGGGTGCGGGCCTGGGCGCGGACTGGACGGCCAGCGGCGTGATCGAGGAGCAGGTCGAGCGCATCCGCGAGCAGATCGGGGACAAGCGGGCCATCTGCGGCCTGTCCGGCGGCGTGGACTCCGCCGTGGCCGCGGCCCTCGTGCAGCGCGCCATCGGCGACCGCCTCACCTGCGTCTACGTGGACCACGGCCTCATGCGCGAGGGCGAGTCCGCCGAGATCGAGCAGGCGTTCGGCGAGGCCCACGGCGGCGCCCGCCTCGTGATGGTGGACGCGCGCGAGGACTTCCTGTCCGCGCTGGCCGGCGTCACCGACCCCGAGGCCAAGCGCAAGATCATCGGCGAGCGGTTCATCCGCACCTTCGAGAAGGCGCAGGCGGACATCGTCCTCGAGTCCGAGCACGACCCGGACGCCACCGAGGTCCGCTTCCTCGTGCAGGGCACGCTCTACCCGGACGTCGTCGAGTCCGGCGGCGGGGACGGGGCGGCCAACATCAAGTCCCACCACAACGTGGGCGGCCTGCCGGACGACATCGAGTTCGAGCTGTGCGAGCCGCTGCGCGAGCTGTTCAAGGACGAGGTCCGCGCCGTGGGCGCCGAGCTCGGCCTGCCCGAGGGCATCGTGCACCGCCAGCCGTTCCCGGGCCCGGGTCTGGGCATCCGCATCATCGGCGAGGTCACCCAGGAGCGCCTGGATCTGCTGCGCCGCGCGGACGCGATCGTGCGCGCCGAGCTCACCGCGGCCGGGCTGGACCGCCAGATCTGGCAGTGCCCGGTGGTGCTGCTCGCGGACGTGCGCTCCGTGGGCGTGCAGGGTGACGGCCGCACCTACGGCCACCCGGTCGTCCTGCGCCCCGTCACCAGCGAGGACGCCATGACGGCGGACTGGGCGCGGATCCCGGACGACGTCCTGTCCCGCATCTCGAACCGCATCACCAACGAGGTCGACGGCATCAACCGCGTCGTGCTCGACGTGACCAGCAAGCCGCCGGGCACCATCGAGTGGGAGTGAGCGGCGCGTCCGGCGCCGCATCCGGCCGCCCCTGACCGGGGCGGCCGTCCGCACGAAGACCGCCTGGACCCAGGCGACGGAGGAAGGACCGCACGCACGTGACCGAGCAGGAGTTCCCGCGCCTGGCCCGCGCCCGCGCCGCCGCACGCCCCGACGAGGGGCAGACCCGCCCCGACCCGGCCGCCTGGGTGTCCTCCCTGGGCTCGGGCGCCGAGAACGACACGATGCTGCGGTTCGCGCCCTCGGCGGCCAACAGCATCGACCTCACGGAAGCGAACTCCTCCGGCGTCTCGCAGCTGCTGCTGGGGCGGCGCACCCGCCTGTCCACCCTGCTGCCGGCCGGCCCGGTGCTGGACGCGGCGCACGAGGTCTCCCTCGGCCTGCGCGCCAAGGTCCGCGAGCTGGCGGAGGAGCGCGGCATCGACGTCGGCGCGCTCGCCGTGGGCGTGGCCACGTGGACGGCCGAGGAGGACGGCCG
>NZ_KV825309.1:0-2426 GCF_001816085.1 Micrococcus sp. HMSC31B01 | reverse complement strand
GCGGCGGCGGCGGCCTGCGCACGCTCCCAGATCTCGGCGGGCTCGGGCAGACGTCCGGCGCCGGAGTCGGCCCCGGTGAGGCGGCCCACGGCGGGATCCACGACCGTGACGCCGCGCTCGCGCAGGAGGGCGACGTTGGCCACCGTGGCGGGGTGGTGCCACATCTCGGTGTGCATGGCGGGGGCCAGGACGACGGGGCACGTGGCGGTGAGCAGCACGTTGCCCAGCAGGTCGGGCGCCATCCCCGCGGCGGTGCGCGCGAGCAGGTCGGCCGTGGCCGGCGCGACCACCACGAGGTCCGCACGCCGGCCGAGCCGGACGTGGTTCACCTCGTCGACCGCCTCGAACGTGTCCGTGCGGACCGGGCGACCGGAGAGGGCCTCCCACGTCGCCGCGCCCACGAACTCGAGGGCGTTGGCGGTGGGCACCACGGTCACGCCGTGGCCGGCCTCGGTCATCAAGCGCAGCAGCAGCGCCGCCTTGTAGGCCGCGATGCCGCCGCCGACCCCGAGGACGATCTCCATGACGGGCTCAGGCCTCCGTGGCGTCCTCGGAGGTGCCCTCCTCGGCGCGCACCGTCTCGGCGGCCTCCTCGATGGCGGCGGGATCGCCCATCGGCTGGTGGGCGTCGGACGACTCGAGGGTGGCGAACGGGTCGTCCTCGCCCGGCAGGGAGAAGTCGCCGAAGTCCTCGGCGGCCAGGTCGGCCTCCGGGGTGGCCTCGACGGCCTCGTGGGACTCGAGCAGGTCGGCCTCGATCTCGCGCAGGGCGATGGACAGCGGCTTCTCGTTCAGCTGGGTGTCCACGAGCGGGCCGACGTACTCGAACAGCCCCTCGTGCAGCTGCGAGTAGTAGGCGTTGATCTGCCGGGCCCGCTTGGCGGCGAAGAGCACCAGGGCGTACTTCGAGTCGACCCGCTCCAGCAGGGAGTCGATGGGCGGGTTGACGATGCCTTCGTACTGTTCGGTCACGGGGTCTCCAAAGTCTTCATCTCACTGTCACGTCGGCGCCGGGTGCGGCGTCGGTGCGGCCGGTCCTCAGGCCTCGGTCGGACGGCGCTCGGGGTCCAGCCCCATGAGTCTCACCAGTTCCTCGGCGGCCCGCTCCACGCGGTCGTTCACGACGACGGCGTCGAACTCGGGTTCCGCTGCGAGTTCCAGTCTAGCCGTTTCGAGCCGACGCCGCTGTTCCTCCGGGCTCTCGGTGCCGCGGCCGAGCAGCCGGGACACGAGTTCCTCCCAGCTCGGCGGCGCCAGGAACACGAAGGTGGCCTCCGGCAGCGCACGGCGGACCTGGCGCGCGCCCTGCAGGTCGATCTCCAGCAGGACGTGGCGCCCCTGCGCCACGGCCTCCATCACACGGTCGCGCCGCGTGCCGTAGCGGTGGACGCCGTGGACGACGGCCCATTCCAGCATCTCGTCCGCCTCGACGAGGGAGTCGAACTCCTCCGGCGTCGTGAAGTAGTAGTGCACCCCGTCCTCCTCGCCCGGGCGCGCCGGGCGGGTGGTGGCGGAGACGGACAGCCAGGCCTCGGGGTAGTGCTCGCGGACATAGGCCGACACGGTGCCCTTGCCGACGGCGGTGGGGCCGGCCAGGACGGTGACGCCCGGGCCCGGAGGGCGTTCCTGGACGGCGGTGCGGGCCACCGGGACGGCGGGGGCGGGTCCGGGGTCGAACGTGTCGGTCACGCATCCTCCTGGTGGGACGGGCCTCGCAGACCCGTCACCCGGGCCGGCGCCGACCCGCCGGGATGTGGGGGTCACCGGCCAATATAGGCGATCAGCGCCTCGCGCTGACGACGGCCCAGGCCGCCCAGCCGACGCCGCGGCGAGATGCCGCACCCCGCCATCGCCTCCCGGGCCCGGACCTCGCCCACGCCCGGCAGGGCCAGCAGCAGGTCCACGGTCCGCAGACGGGCGACGGCGTCGTCGGCGTCCGCGCGCGCGAAAATGTCGGCCAGGCCGACCTCACCGGCGGCGAAGGCCGCCTTGAGCTCCGCCCGCGCCTGGCGGGCCTGGAGGGCCTTCCTCCGGGCCTCCGCCCTCTCCTGCACACTGAGCTGCCGCAACGCCATGGGTCTGACCTCGATGCCTCTCGTTCCCCACCGGCCCCGTCGTGACCCTTCCATGGTCAAGGACGACGAGCACAGCCGATCGAAAGGGAAGATACCATCCCGTCCACACGGCACGGGCGCGCCGGGAGGACGCGGGCGTCACCGCAGGGCGGCGCGATTCTCCTCGATCGTGTCCACCAGCGAGGCCACCGACGGGCCCGCGCTCAGGATGCCGCGGGACGAGGTCGCCAAGACCTGCGGCCAGGCCGTCCCGAAGTCGGCCCGCATGCCCCGGGCCGTGGCGCCCTGGGCACCGAACCCGGGCGCCAGCAGGGGCCCGCCGAGGGCCGGCAGGTCCAGGCCGAGGCGGTC
>NZ_KV825308.1:0-2879 GCF_001816085.1 Micrococcus sp. HMSC31B01 | reverse complement strand
CGCGGGCCCGGCTGTGGACGCGCAAGGAGGCGCTCGTGAAGGCCGCCGGCACCGGCTTCACGGGCGACCCCGCCGCCGTCGACGCGCTGACCGTGCCGGCCGACGTCGTGCTGGTGGACCTCACCGACCGGCTGCCGGGCGGTCTCCTCGGGGCGCTGGCGCTGCGGGGCCGCTGAGTCGACCGCGCGGGCGCCTCAGCCCGGGAACGGCGGCAGCTCGGGCCGCAGCGTCCACGCGTCGAAGAGCTCGTCCACCTGCGCTCGGCTCACCCCGGCGTGCGGGGCCCACGCGTGCACGTGCGTGCGCAGCCCCAGGGAGTCGACGGTGCCGAACCGGTGCTCCCGCACCCAGGCGCGCAGCATGGAGCCGAAGAGGTCCGTGCCCAGCAGGTGCCGCAGCGCCTCCACGGTGAGCGCGCCGCGCTTGTACACCCAGTCCTCGAACATCTCCTCCGGCCCGGGCTCGGCCAGCGCCTGCTCCACCGGGTGCGCGGCCAGCTTCTGCCAGGCCCGCCGCGCCATCGAGGTGATGCTGGACCGCCCCGAGGCCTCGGCCCACAGCCACTCGGACCAGCAGGCGAAGCCCTCGTGCAGCCACAGGTCGGACCAGCGGCCCAGGGTCACGGCGTTGCCGAACCACTGGTGGGACATCTCGTGGGCGATCAGCCGCTCGGACTCCCACGAGCCGTCCAGGTGGTTGGTGCCGAACAGCGACATGCTCGCGGCCTCGAGCGGGATCTCGAGCTCCTCGTCGGCCACGACCGCGGTGTAGTCCTCGAATGGGTATGGCCCGTAGGCGTCGATGAACGTGGCCATCATGGCCGGCTGGGGGGCAAGGGCCCGGAGGGCCCGCTGCTCGGTCCGCGGGGAGACCACGAGGCGCAGCGGCGGCAGGCCCTCGGCGGGAGGGGCGGCGTCCACGAGCCGGTAGCGGCCGATCTGCACGCTGAGCAGGTAGGCGGGCACGGGCTGGTCGAGCCGCCACCGCCACGTGACCCGCGAGCCGCGCGTGCGCACGGGCGCGCCCACGCCGTTGGCGACGGGCAGGTAGCCCGCGTCGCAGGTGAGGGTGATCTCCGCCGTCGAGCGGGAGGTGGGGGAGTCCACGCACGGCAGCCACGTGGAGGCGCCGTGGGGCTGCCCGGCCACGAGCACGCCGTCCGTGAGCTCCTCCCAGCCGATCGTGCCCCACGGGCTGCGCCGCAGCGTGGGCGTGCCCGCGTAGACCACGGTCAGCTCCACGAGCGTGCCCTCCGGCCGGCTCTCGTCCAGGTCGACGACGAGGCGGCTCGGGGCGCGGCCCGGCTGGGTGAACGAGGAGGCGACGGCGCGGCCGTCGACGACGGCGTCCACCCGGGACACGCGCAGCCGGTACAGGTCCAGCTCGATGCGGCGGCTCTGCTTCGTCAGGCGCACGCGCAGGACGGCGGTGCCGGAGACCCGGTTCGCGGCCAGGCGCACGTCGAGGTCCAGTGCGATGTGCTCGACGGTGGCGGCGTCGGTGCCGACGCCCGGGACGTAGGGATCGGTGCTCATGCTTCCTCTCGGGAGGGGGTGGCCGCGGCGGCGGGGTCGCCGTCAGGACGACGCCACGGGGAGACCGGGTTGCCGAGCCACCACGTGCCGGCGGGCAGCTCCTCGCCGCGCATCACGAGGGACCCGGCGCCGACGGTGGTGCCGCGGCCCAGGCGGGCGGCGGGCAGCACCACGGAGTGGGGGCCGAGGGTGGCGCCGTCCTCCAGGACGACGGCGTCCAGGGACATCACGCGGTCGTGGAACAGGTGGGTCTGGACGACGCAGCCGCGGTTCACGGTGGCGCCGTCGCCGAGCTCCACGAGGTCGGCCTCGGGCAGCCAGTAGGACTCGACCCAGGCGCCGTGGCCGATGCGGGCGCCCATCGCGCGCAGGAACCAGACCAGGGCGGGGGTGCCGGCCGCGGCCCGGCTGAACCACGGGGCGGCGAGGAACTCGGTGAAGGTGTCCGCGACCTCGTTGCGCCAGATGAACGAGGACCACAGCGGGTGCTCGCCCGCGCGGATCCGGCCGACGAAGACCCGCTTGGCGAGCACGGTCAGGCTCGCCGCGACCGCGCCGGCCGCGAGCAGGACGACGCCGCCCAGGACGAAGGCCAGCGCCCACGTGCCGACCGCGATGAGGGCGGCCAGCGTCGCGCCGACGGCGAGGGACAGGGCCACGTGCAACCACACCGGGATCGCGCGCAGCAGCTCCCAGGCGGTGCGGGCGGCCTTGAGTCGGGCCGGCGGGTCGTAGGTGAGGGCGGCGTCTGCGGTGACCTCGTTGCGGCGCAGGCGCACGGGCGGGGAGCCCATCCAGGACGTGCCCGCCTTGGTCTTGGCCGGGGTGGTGGACAGCACCGCCACGAGCGAGTCGCGGCGCAGGGTGCGGCCGCCGGGCACCATGCCGGAGTTGCCCACGAACGAGCGCTTGCCGACCTTCGCGGGGGCCACGTGCATCCACCCGCCGTCGAGGGAGTAGGAGGAGACCATCGTGTCGTCGGCGAGGAACGCGCCGTCGCCCACGCGGGTCATGCAGGGCAGGAGCACCACGGTGGAGGCCTCGACGCCGCGGCCCACCTCGGCGCCCAGCAGGCGCAGCCACGTCGGCGTGAAGCGGGAGGCGTAGATCGGGAACAGCTGGTCGCGGGCGGCGTCGAGGACGCGCTCGGTGGCCCACACCTGCCAGCCGACCCGGGAGCGCACGGGGTGGTGCCCCTCCGTGATGCCGAGCGCGAGCAGGCGCACGGTGACGAGCACGAGCAGCATCTGGGTCAGGAACCAGACGCCGGCCACCAGGGGGCTTGCGGCCAGCAGGCGCGCCGCGGTGGTCCCGACGGCGGCCAGCGGCCCCGCCTCCGGGGCC
>NZ_KV825307.1:0-1964 GCF_001816085.1 Micrococcus sp. HMSC31B01 | reverse complement strand
GGCGTCGGCGCCCCCTCGGGCGGCGGATCGGTGGCGGTGCGGCAGCGCGTGCAGCCGCGCCGCGTGGCGCTGGACCGCCCACAGACGCCGCTGCCGCGGATCATCCTGCTGGCGCTGTCCGTCTCCCTGGTGAACCCGCACGCCATCCTCGACACGGTGGTGATGATGGGCACCTTCGCGCAGACGTTCGGGGCGGCGAAGTGGGCGTACGTGGGCGGCGCGGTGGCGGCCTCGCTCGTGTGGTTCGCCGCGCTCGGCTGGGGCGGCACCAAGCTCGCCCCGTCCATGGACTCGGCGCGGACGTGGCGGATCGTGGACGCCGTGGTGGGCGTGCTCATGCTGGGAATCGCCGTGAAGGTGGGGCTCACGCTCCTCTGAGCCGCCCGGGGAGGATGATGGGGGCATGAGTCCTTCCCCCTCCGACTCCGCCCCCACGCCGACCGTCGCAGCCGGGGAGGTCATCCGCGTCTCCGCCGTCGTGCTGGCCCGCCCGGACCGCCGCGTGCTGACCGTCCGCAAGGCCGGCACCGCCATGTTCATGTTCCCCGGCGGCAAGCACCTGCCCGGCGAGGCCCCCGTGGACACCGCCGTCCGCGAGGTGGCCGAGGAGACCGGGCTGCGCCTGCGCCCGGACGAGCTGACCCGCCTCGGCGCGTGGGACACCGCCGCCGCCAACGAGCCCGGCGCCGCCCTGCACTCGGAGGTGTTCGCGCTGTGGCGGCCCGTCGCCCGGCACGAGGTCCCCGAGCCGACGGACGAGATCGTCGAGCTGCACTGGATGGACCCCGCCGCCCCGGCCGCACCGGGCGGGCACGGCGTGGCCCCGCTGCTGCACCCCGTGCTGGCCGCCGTCGCGGCAGCGCCCCCGTTCTGACCTCCAGGCGGGCCGACCGGCCCGCGCTGATGTCCGCACCGGCCACTAGCCTGGCCGGGTGACGTCGCTGCTCCGCATCCTGCGCTTCGCGCCCCAGCTCCACCGCCTCTACCTCGGCATCGCCGTCAGCTCCGTGCTGGCCGCGGTGCTGGCCCTGGCCACCCCGTTCCTGATCGGTGCGGCCACGGACCGGATCGTCGCCGCCGTCGCGGGGGAGACCGACGTGGCCGAGGCCGTCACCGCGGTGACCTGGCTGGCGGTCGCGTTCCTCGCCGTCGAGGTGGCGACCACCCTGGTGGTGAGCGTGGGCGGCTACTGGGGCGACGTGATGGCCGCGCGCATGCGCACCATTCTCTCCACGCGGTACTTCGAGCAGCTGCTGCACCTGCCCCAGCGGTACTTCGACACCGCGATCACCGGGCGGGTCGTCAACCGGTTGAACCGCACCATCAACGAGATCACCCAGTTTCTGCAGTTCTTCGCGAACAACGCGTTCACCATGCTCGTCACCACCGCCGCGGTGCTCGTGATCACGGCGTTCTACTGGTGGCCGCTGGCGATCCTGCTGGCCGTCGTCTTCCCCGTGTACATGTGGCTCACCGCGCGGACGTCCGCGAAGTGGCAGGTGTGGGAGGGGGAGAAGAACACGGAGGTGGACGTCGCCTCGGGGCGGTTCGCCGAGGTGGTCTCCCAGATGTCCGTGGTGCGGGCCTACAACCGGCAGGACCACGAGCTCACCGGGTTCCGCGACCGGTTCCTGCGGACCGTGGAGATCACCCGGCAGCAGTCCCGGTTCTGGCACGGCATGGACGCCGGGCGCCGGCTCGCCCTGAACGTGGCCTTCGGCGCGATGTACCTGATCGTGTTCGTCCGCACCGCGCAGGGCCTGTTCTCCGTGGGCGACATGGTGATCCTCCTGCAGCTGATGAACATGGCCCGGCAGCCGATCTTCTCCATGAGCTTCCTCGTGGACTCCGCCCAGCGCGCCGTCGCCGGGTCGAAGGACTACTTCGAGGTGCTCGCCGAGGAGCGCGAGCGGGCCGGCGGGGCGGCGCTCGCGGCGGCGAGCGCGGAGGAGCCCCGCGCGCCG
>NZ_KV825306.1:0-1275 GCF_001816085.1 Micrococcus sp. HMSC31B01 | reverse complement strand
TGCGCGCTCGGCGGCGAGGGCGAGCAGCCGGTCGTCCGTGTCCGGTGACGGCTCCGGCGCATGCCAGTCCGGGCCGAGCGCCTCGTGGAGCGCCTCGGCCAGCTGTGCCCGCGCGGTCCGGGCCACGTCCGCGTCCACGGCCACCGCGGTGTCCAGCCGGGCCGTCTCGACGCGCAGGTGCTCCTCGACGCCGTCGAAGCGCTGCGTGCCGAAGAGCCGCCGCAGCAGGACGCGGCGCTCATCCGACTTCGCGGTGAGGAACTGGGCGAACTGTCCCTGAGGCAGCAGGACCACCTGCATGAACTGCTCGGCGTCCAGGTGCAGGACGGCCGCGATCTGCTGGCCGACCTCGTCCGCCCGGGTGAGCGGCGCCGTCCATTCCCCGTCCACGCGTTCCCGCAGGGAGACCGTGGCCTGCGTGGTGACGGTGGCGCCGCCCGCCGCGCTGCGTCTCCGGCGGGGCCGCTCGTGCTTGGGCGAGCGGACCACCTCGAAGCGCCGGCCCTGCACGGTGAACTCGACCTGCACCTCGGGGATCACCGCGCCGGGCTCGCGCAGCGTGGTCACGAGCGACTCGGCCGACCGTCCGCCCGGCACGGTCCCGTAGAGGGCGAAGCACAGCGCGGCCAGCACCGTGGACTTGCCCGCGCCGGTGGGCCCGTCCAGCAGGAACAGGCCGCCCGCGTTGAGCCGGTCGAAGTCGACGTCCTGCGCCTGGGCGTAGGGCCCGAGCCCCTCCAGGCGCATCCGATGGATCCTCATGCGCGCACCTCCCCCGCGCGAGCGGCCTCGAGGGCGTCCCGCAGCAGGTCCTGCTCGGCCCCGCTGGCCGGCCGCTGCCGGACGTGGTCCACGAAACCGACCGCGAGCGCGTGGTCCGAGGGTGCCTGCCGCAGGACCTGGGCGTAGGTCCGCTCCCGGGCCCGCCTCCCGCCGGCCGGTTCGTGGCGGAAGACGAGCACGGAGGGGAACCGGGTCTTCAGGCGCTCCAGGGCCCGCTCGGGGCGTTCGTCGTCGGTGACGGTGACCTGCACCCAGCACTGCTCCGCCCACGCGAACTCCGGGGACTCCAGCAGGTCCTCGATCGGCCCGGACAGCACCGCCAGGCGCCGTCCGGCGTCCCAGTCCACGGCCTCGACGTCGGTGACGGCCCCGCCCGTGACGTGGACGAGCCAGCCGCCCTTGCGGTGGCCCGCCTCGGAGAAGGAGTACGGCAGCGGTGAGCCGGAGTACCGCACGTGCTCTGCCAGCCGCTGGCGGCCGTGCAGGTGGCCC
>NZ_KV825305.1:0-1418 GCF_001816085.1 Micrococcus sp. HMSC31B01 | reverse complement strand
TCCAGCACGACGGCGCGCAGCGGGGCCACCGCGTCATCCGCGTCCTCACCCGCGGCCGGCGGGCCGGCCAGGGCCTGTGCCTCCACGCGACGCTGACGCGCGGCGCCGCCGTCGTCGATCATCGCCTGGACGCCGGCGAGCTCCGCCGCGCAGCCCAGCCGCTCGGCGACCGGGGTCAGTCGCTCGATCTCCGCCGGCAGGTGCTCCGCCAGCGGGACCTGGGTGCCACGGGCGTCCACGATCACGGTGGCGTCCATGCCGTACCGGGCGGCGCGCCACTTGTTCTCCTGCACGTGCCACGGCGGCAGGACCTCGACCGTCTCACCGCGCTCCAGGCTCGCGGACAGGTCATCCACGAGGCACTGCGTGTAGGCGGTCACGGCGGCGATCTCCTCGAGCGTGGCCAGGCCGTCGCACGCGCGCATCTCCACCGTGCCCAGGCGGGGCACGGCCCGCACGTCCCAGCGGCACTCGGTGACGTCCGCGATCATGCCCACCTGCTCCATCTGGGCCACGCAGCGCTCGAAGCCCTCCCACTCCTGGAACTGGAACGGCAGGCCGGCCGTGGGCAGCTGCTGGAACAGGAGGGTGCGCTGGGACTGGTAGCCCGTGTCCGTGCCCGCCCAGAAGGGGGACGAGGCCGAGAGTGCGAGCAGGTGCGGCACGCGGTTGACCAGGCCGTTCACCACCGGCATGGCCTTGGAGACGTCGTCCAGGCCCACGTGCACGTGCACGCCGAAGATCAGCAGCTGCCGACCCCAGTACTGGGTGAGATCCAGCATGCGGTCGTAGCGCTCACTGGGCGTCGAGGGCTGCGCGATCGCGTCCGCGAACGGGCGCGTGCCCTGGCAGAACAGGGAGATGCCCCGCGCAGCCGCGGCGTCCGCCACACGCGCGGCGATCCGGCCGAGGTCCGCCGTCGCGGCGTCCACGCGCTCGTGCACGCCCGTGACGAGCTCCACCGTGTTCTGCAGCAGCTCGCTGGTCATGTGCGGGTTCACGTCGTCCTCGGCGAGGCCCTCGGTCGCATGCAGGGTGCGCAGCAGGTCCGGGGCCTCGGAGCGCAGCTCGCCGGACACGGCATCCACGAGCGCGAGCTCCCACTCGATTCCGAGAGTGGACTGCGCGGAGTCGGCGAAGGGCAGAGTCATGCCGCCCATCCTAGAAGCCCCGGCCCGGTCTGTGCCCGGTGTCCACGCTCCGGACCTAGGGTGTGGGGCATGGCCCGTCCCCGCCCCGCCTCCCGCTCGCCGCGCCCCACGGCCGCCGCCTCGGAGGCGGACGACACCGCCCTGGCCCCCGTCCTCGAGCCGGAGGGCCGCGCACTGCTCGACTCCCTCGCCGGGTACCGCGAGGCCGACGCGCTCGCGGTCTCCTCCCGCCTGCGCGCCGCGGGGCACCCGCCCGAGCGCGTGGCC
>NZ_KV825304.1:0-3497 GCF_001816085.1 Micrococcus sp. HMSC31B01 | reverse complement strand
GCGGCGCGTCCGCCCGCGCGCCGGGTGCGCGGGACGGCCAGCAGACCCGCCACGGCCAGCTCGGCCACGCCGGAGCCGTGGGTCCACGCGCGGGCCGAGCCGGGCAGGAACGGCGGGATCAGCCCGTCGAAGGGCTCAGGTCGGACGAAGTGGAGCACGCCCATGGCGGCGAGGGCGGCGGACATCCGCCGGGCGGAGGAGTCGCAGGCGCGGCGGCCGGCCGGGGCGGGATCGGGTGTCGGTCTCATCCTCTCAGTGTCCACCCCCGCCGCGGTGACCGCACTGCGACATGCGGCAGGAGCACGACCGGGAGGTGCACCACGACACCCCCGGGAGGGCCGCCTCCCGACGAACTCCGATCCGGCGGCGGACTGTCCGACGCGTGCTGTGCCCTACCGGATCCGGGCCACGAACATCCCACGCTGACGGCAGACTCGGGTTTGCAGCACGGGCGCGACGACGGCCCCGCCGCCCGTGATGGGCGACGGGGCCGTCGTCGTGCCGCGTGCGCTCCCGAGACACCGTCCGGGAACGCGCGGCGCGGGTCAGTCGTCGTCGACCGGTGCGAGCTGCACGTCGGAGACGGTCAGGGGCGCGGACTCGCCGGCCTCGCCCTGCGTGAGGGACAGGTCCGCGATGTTGCCGGCCGCCTTGAGGTCCGCCAGGCCGCCGCGCAGCTTCTCGAGCCAGTCGGCCGGTCCGGTCACCACGGCGGAGCGCACCTCGGTCCGCTGCTTCACCTTGGCCTCGGACTTCGCCTTGCGGATGCCGCCCAGGACCTGCGCCACGGTGGGCAGGACCTCGGCGTCGCCGGCGGAGGCGGCGAAGGACAGGGACGCCACCTCGTCCGCGGCGCCCGGCCACGCGGCGGTGTGCACGGAGCCGGCGCGCCACCAGCTCCACACCTCCTCGGTGGCGAACGGCTGGAACGGGGCCAGCAGACGCAGCAGGGCGTCCAGGGTGGTGGCCAGCGTGGTCACCACCGAGGCCTGCTCGGCCTCGCCGTGGCCACCGTAGGCACGGTCCTTCACGAGCTCCACGTAGTCGTCCGTGAAGGCCCAGAAGAACTGCTCGGTCACGTTGAGGGCGCGTGCGTAGTCGTAGGCCTCGAACGCGCGGGTCGCCTGCTCCACGGTGGCCGCGAGGCGCGTCAGCAGGGAGGCGTCCAGCGGGTTGGTGACGGCCGCGGCGTCGTCGGCCGTACGGATGACGGCGTCCTGCGTGGCGCCCAGGTTCAGCACGAACTTGGCGGCGTTGAGCAGCTTGATGGCCAGGCGGCGGCCGATCTTCATCTGCGCCACCTCGTAGGCGGTGTCCGCGCCGAGGCGGGCCGAGGCGGCCCAGTAGCGGACGGCGTCCGAGCCGAACTGGTCCAGGATGTCGGTCGGGACCACCACGTTGCCCTTGGACTTGGACATCTTCTTGCGGTCCGGGTCGAGGATCCAGCCGGAGAGCGCGGTGTCCGTCCACGGCACGGAGCCGTTGAGGGCGTGGGCGCGCACCACGGTGGAGAACAGCCAGGTGCGGATGATGTCGTGGCCCTGCGGGCGCAGATCGAACGGGAAGACGTTGTTGAAGAACGCCTCGTCACGGGACCAGCGGCCCACGATCTGCGGGGTCAGCGAGGAGGTGGCCCAGGTGTCCAGGACGTCCGGGTCGCCGGTGAAGCCGCCGGGGACGTCGCGCTGGTCCTCGGAGTAGCCCGGGGCGGCCTCGGCGGCCGGGTCCACGGGGAGCTGCTCGTCGGCCGGGAGGATCGGGTTCTCATAGTCGGGCTCACCCTCCGCGTCCAGCGGGTACCAGACCGGGATCGGCACCCCGAAGAAGCGCTGGCGGGAGACGAGCCAGTCACCGTTGAGGCCCTCGACCCAGTTCTCGTAGCGGTGGCGCATGTGCTCCGGGTGCCAGGAGAGCTCGCGGCCGCGCTCGATCAGCTCCGCGCGGCGGTCGGCGTCGCGGCCGCCGTTGCGGATGTACCACTGGCGGGAGGTGACGACCTCGAGCGGCTTGTCGCCCTTCTCGTAGAAGTTCACGGCGTGCATGATCTTCTTCGGCTCTCCGTCCAGCAGGCCGGCCGCGGTGAGGGCGTCCACCACACCCTGCTTGGCGGAGAACACGGTCTTGCCGGCCACGGTGTCCGCATAGGCCTGTCGGCCGGCGTCCGTGGTGATCCACTCGGGGGTGTCGGCGGCGAAGCGGCCGTCACGGCCGATCAGGGTGCGGGTCGGCAGCTGCAGCTCGCGCCACCAGGTGACGTCGTTGAGGTCGCCGAAGGTGCAGACCATGGCGATGCCGGAGCCCTTGTCCGGCTTGGCCAGCGGGTGCGGGAAGACCTCGACCTCCACGCCGTACAGCGGGGAGGTGACGGTCGTGCCGAACAGGTGCTGGTAGCGCTCGTCGTCCGGGTGGGCGACCAGGCCGGAGCAGGAGGCCAGCAGCTCGGGGCGGGTGGTCTCGATGAAGACCTGCTCGCCGTCCGCAGCGGTGAAGGCGTAGCGGTGGTAGGCGCCGGGGACCTCGCGGTCCTCGAGCTCGGCCTGGGCCACGGCGGTGCGGAAGGTCACGTCCCACATGGTGGGGGCCTCGGCCAGGTAGGCGTCGCCCGAGGCGATGCCGGCCAGGAAGGCGCGCTGGGAGACGGCGCGGGAGACGTCGTCGATGGTCCGGTAGGTCATGTCCCAGTCGACGGACAGGCCGAGGCGGGTGAAGAGGTCCTCGAAGACCTTCTCGTCCTCGACGGCGAGCTCCTCGCAGAGCTCGATGAAGTTCTTGCGGGAGATCACGTCCCAGTCGCGCTGGTTCTTCGCCGGCTTCTCCGGCGGGCGGTAGCCCTCCACGTACGGCTTGGCGGGGTCGCAGCGGACGCCGTAGTAGTTCTGCACACGGCGCTCGGTGGGCAGGCCGTTGTCGTCCCAGCCCATCGGGTAGAACACGTTCTTGCCGTTCATGCGCTGGTACCGGGCGAGCACGTCGGTCTGCGTGTAGGAGAAGACGTGGCCCACATGCAGGGAGCCGGAGGCGGTCGGCGGGGGAGTGTCGATCGAGTAGACCTGCTCGCGGGTGGTCTGCGTGTCGAACGCGTACGTGCGCTCGTCGGCCCAGCGGGCGGTCAGCTTCTCCTCGAGGCCCTCGAGGGCCGGCTTGTCCGGCACGGCCACGGCGCCGGCGGCGGGGGTGGACGGGGTCGATGCGTCGATGGGCGTGTCTGTGCCCTGCGTGTTCTCAGCCATGCCCGCCATCCTCCCATGACCGGGGCGGCGGGCCGGGCCTGCGACGACGCCCGGGACGTCCCGCCCTTTCAGCCGCTCGACCTGGCGGAGGTGATCCGGGCGGTGCTCCGAACGGCACGGCTCGGCTACGGTCGGAGGCGTGAGCCACACCCATGAACCTGCGAAGAACCCCGCCCGCGCCGCCGTCGTGACGGGGGCCACGAGCGGCATCGGCCGCGCCACGGCCCTCGAGCTCGCCCGCCGCGGCTGGCGCGTGTACGCCGTCGG
>NZ_KV825303.1:0-2752 GCF_001816085.1 Micrococcus sp. HMSC31B01 | reverse complement strand
GGCCCGGACCCCGTGGTCCGGGCCGCCGCGGAGGCGGGCAGGCGCGGGATCAGCCCTCGACGAGCTGATCGGCCCTGTCCGTGAGCTCGGCGGGGATCTCGACGCCGTAGGCCTCGGCGGCCTTCGGGTTCAGCACGAGCTGCAGGTTGGCCGGGTCGGCGTAGCCCACGGGCAGCTCGGCCGGCTTCGCGCCGTCCTTGAGGATCTTCACGGCCATCTCGCCGGCCTGCTTGCCGTGCGCCGTGTAGTCGATGCCGTACGTGCCCAGGGCGCCGCGCTCGACGGAGTCGATGTCCGCCGAGATGACGGGGACGCGCTGCTCCTCGCCGTAGCCCACCACGGTCTCCAGCGCCGAGACGACGGCGTTGTCCGTGGGCACGTAGATGCCGTCCACGCCGGACAGGGACTGCACGCCCTGCTGGACCTCGGACGAGTTGGTGATGGTGGCCTCCTTGACCTCGAGGCCCAGCTCCTTGCCGGCCTCCTTGGCCTGGTCCACCTGGACCTTGGAGTTGGCCTCGCCGGAGTTGTAGACGATGCCGACGGTCGTGGCGTCCGGCTTCACGTCCTTGAGCAGCTGCAGCTGCTCCTTGACCGGGTTGCGGTCCGAGACGCCGGTGACGTTGCCGCCCGGGGCCTCGTCCGAGGCCACGAGCTCAGCGCCCTTCGGGTCGGTGACCGCCATGAACACGACCGGCTTGTCCTTCACGGCCGAGACGGTGCCCTGTGCGGCGGGGGTCGCGATCGCGGCCACGAGGTCCACGTCCCCGTCGTTGGCGAAGGTGGAGGCGATCGAGGTGACGGTGGCCTGCTCGCCCTGGGCGTTCTGCTCCTCGAACGTCACGTCCAGGCCGGCGTCCTTGAACGCCTCCTTGAAGCCCTCGGCCGCGCCGTCGAGCGCCGGGTGGGAGACGAGCTGGTTGATGCCCACGGTGTAGGAGCCGTCGCCGCCGGCGGCGGAGGACGAGCCGGAGCCGCCGGAGCCGGAGTCACCGCACGCCGTGAGCCCGAGGGCGGCGACGGCGAGGGCGGCGGTGAGGGAGAGGGAGCGGTGCTTCATGAGACGGACCTCGTTCTGATGGTGCGGTGCGGGATGCGCTCGCCGACGGGGGCCCGTCGGACACAGTGCAGACACTGTGCGCGGTGACACGCATCACAGGCAAGACGTGCGCGTATCCACGCGACATCCTGCCATGTGATCGACGTCACTGTAGACACTCTGCCCGCGTCGGCGCCGTGTGCGACACCCGCGTCCCCGCCTGGCCGTCATCCCGGGCGGGGGCGCCGTGGAGGTCAGCGCCCGCCGGCGCGCTGCACCGAGATCTCGTACAGGGAGATGCCCACCGCCATCGAGGCGTTGAGGGACTCCATCGTCGAGTCGATCGGGATGGACACGATCTGCTGGCAGTGCTCCCGCACCATGCGGGACAGACCCTTGCCCTCGGCCCCCACCACGAGCACGAGCGGCTCCGTGGCCAGGGCGAGCCCGGGCAGCGAGACGTCCCCGCCGCCGTCGAGGCCCAGCACGAAGTAGCCGGCCTTGTGCAGGTCGACGAGGGTGGTGTTCAGGTTGCCGGCCTGGGCCACGGGCACCCGCGCGGCCGCGCCGGCCGAGGTGCGCCAGGCGGTGGCGGTCACGCCGACGGAGCGGCGCTCGGGCACGATCACGCCGTCCGCGTCGAACGCGGAGCCGGCCCGGATGATGGCGCCGAGGTTGCGGGGGTCGGTGATGCCGTCGAGCGCGATCAGCAGCGGCGGGGTCCGCAGGTGCCCCTTCTCGTGCTTCGCGAGCGCGTCGAGGGCCAGGGCCGTGGCGTCCGCGTACTCATAGGGCGGGATCTGCAGCACGATGCCCTGGTGCACGGCCTCGCCGGAGAGGCGGTCCAGCTCCGGCTTGGTGTTCTCCAGGACCGGCACGCCCTGCTCGAGGCAGAGGCGCAGGGCCTCCTTGACGCGGTCGTCCATCTCGATGCGCACGGCCACGTGCAGCGCCTTGGCCGGGATGCCCGCGCGCAGCGCCTCGAGCACGGGATTGCGACCGGAGACCGTCTCATCCGTGAGCTTCACGCGGCCGCGGACCTGGTCCTTCACGGGGCCGCGCTTGGCGGCCGAGCGCTCGGCCAGCTGCTTGGCGCGGTGCGCCTTGTGGTAGACCCGGTCCTCGGCCTTGGGGGTGGGTCCGCGGCCCTCGAGCGCCTTGCGGCCGTGGCCGCCGGTGCCCTTCATGGGGCCCTTCTTGCCCTTGGGCTTGCGGGATCCGCCGGAGCGGGGGGCGGTGGACATGGCGGGACTCCTGCGGGCCGGGGACGGGGGCGGCGGCACGCGGGGCGCCGCCGGATCGCCCTCCAGTCTAGGTGTCAGTCCGCCAGGCGCCATGTGGCGCCGTCGGCGCCGTCCTCCACCACGACGCCGGCCGCGGCCAGCGCATCGCGGATGCGGTCCGCGGTGGCCCAGTCCTTGTCCGCGCGGGCCTGTGCCCGCGCCTCGATCTGCGACCGGACGAGCGAGTCGAGGGCGTCCGACACCGGGCCGGCCGCGGCGTCGTCGCCCTCGGGCACGTCGTCCAGGCCCAGCACCGCGGTCATGGCCTCCACCTCGGCCAGGCGGGCGGCCGCGGCGTCGAGGTCCTGCCCGGCCAGCGCCGAGTTGCCGGCGCGCACGGCCTCGTGCAGGGCCGCGAGCGCCTGGGGCACGTTGAGGTCGTCCTCCATGGCGGCGCGGAAGGCGGCGGGCACGCGGTCCGCGAGCGCCC
>NZ_KV825302.1:0-3156 GCF_001816085.1 Micrococcus sp. HMSC31B01 | reverse complement strand
CCCCCGCCCGCACCACCCCCGCACCCCCGAGGACACCATGACCGTCAGCCCCCGCCCCGCCCAGGACCGCACCGTCACCGAGCAGGACCTGGACACCCTGTCCCGCCAGCTCGGCCGCCCGGTCCGGGACGTCGTGGAGATCGGTGCCCGCTGCGTGTGCGGCAACCCCCTCGTGGCCACCACCGCGCCGCGGCTCTCCAACGGCATCCCGTTCCCCACGACCTTCTACCTGACGCACCCCGTGCTGACGGCGGCGGTCTCGCGCGTGGAGGCGGACGGGGAGATGGCGCGCATGAACGACCGCCTCGCCCAGGATCCCGCGCTCGCGGCCGCGCACCGCGCGGCGCACGAGGCCTACATCGCCGAGCGGGACCGGGTCGGGGCCGAGGCCGGCACGGGGCCCGTCCCGGAGATCGCCGGGGTCTCGGCCGGCGGCATGCCCGAGCGCGTGAAGTGCCTGCACGCCCTCGTGGGCCACGCGCTCGCGGCCGGGCCGGGGGTGAACCCGCTCGGTGACGAGGCGATCGCCCTGGTGGCCCCGTGGTGGACGCCCGAGGTCTGCGCGTGCGAGGGCGCGTGGGACGAGGCCGCGGCGGTGCCCACGAAGGACCTGTCCCGGCACGTGAGGCACCTCGAACGCGTCGCCGCGCTCAAGGAGGTCACGGTGGCCGGCGTGGACTGCGGCACGAACTCCATCCGCCTGCTGATCTCCCGGCCGGCCGGGACGGATGAGACCACCGGCGCCGTGGCCGACCCGACGGCGCCGCTGGCCGACGTCGTGCGCGAGATGCGCGTGGTGCGCCTGGGCGAGGGCGTGGACGCCACCGGCGCGTTCTCCGACGCCGCGCTGGAGCGCACCTTCGCGGCGGTGGACGAGTACGCCCGCCTGGTCCAGCGCCACCACGCCGGCCGGGTCCGGTTCGTGGCCACCTCCGCCAGCCGGGACGTCTCCAACCGGGCCGCGTTCGTCGACGGCGTCCGGGAGCGGCTCGGCGTCGAGCCGGAGGTCGTCTCGGGCGCCGAGGAGGCCGCCCTGTCCTTCGCGGGCGCCGTCTCCGCCGTCGAGACCGCGGACCTGGGCCCGGAGGACCTCGTGCTCGTCGTGGACCTCGGCGGCGGCTCCACCGAGCTGGTCGTCGGCACGCCTGCGGGCGAGGTCGTGGGCGCGGTCAGCCTGGACATGGGCTGCGTGCGGTTCACCGAGCGTCATCTGCGCTCCGACCCCCCGACGTCGGACGAGGTCGCCGCGGCCCGCGCGGACGCCCGCCGCCTCCTCGACGACGCCGCCGCCCGCCTGCCGCTGGAACGCGTGGCCCGCGTAGTCGGCGTGGCCGGCTCGGTGACCACCGTGACCGCCGAGGCCCTCGGGCTCAGCACGTACGAGCCCGAGGCCATCCACGGCGCGCGCCTGCCGATCGCGGAGTTCCGCGCGGCGGCGGAGGGCCTCGTGGCCGCGACCCGGGCCGAGCGCTCCGAGCGGGGGTTCATGCACCCGGGACGGGTGGACGTGATCGGCGCGGGCGCGCTGCTGTGGAGCACCGTCCTGGAGCGGGTGGCCGAGACCGCGGGCGTCACCGAGGCCTGGGCGAGCGAGCACGACATCCTGGACGGGATCGTGCTCTCGCTGCGGTCCTGATCACGGCGGCGGAAGATGGAGGGGCGGGGCCGGTGCGTGCGTAGACTGGCGGTATGTCTCTCACTCCTGAACTGTCTCCCAAGCCGCGCCTGCTGATCGTCGGCGGCGGCTACGCCGGTTTCCAGCTCGCGAAGGAGCTGCAGACCAAGGTCAAGGACCGCGGCGGCGTCGTGACCGTCGTGGACCCGCTGCCGTACATGACGTACCAGCCGTTCCTGCCCGAGGTCGTCGGCGGCCACATCGTGGGGCGCAACGTCGTCGTGGACCTCGCCACGCATCTCAAGGACGCCGAGGTGCTGCGCGGCACCGTCGTGAAGGTGGAGCACGCCCGCCGTGTCGCCACCGTGCGCGGCGAGGACGGCCACGAGTTCGAGCTGCCCTACCAGGACATCGCCATGACCGCCGGCGCCACCACCCGCGTCTTCCCGATCAAGGGCCTGGGCGAGCACGGCATCGGTCTGAAGACCGTGGAGGAGGCCGTGACGCTGCGCAACCAGATCCTGGAGCGCCTGGATGCCGCCTCCCTCATGGTGGACGCCGAGGCCCGTCGTCGCGCCCTGACCTTCGTGGTGGTCGGCGGCGGCTTCGCCGGCATCGAGACCGTGGGCGAGATGGAGCACCTCATCCGCACCGCCGTCGCCCGTAACCCGCGCCTGTCCCAGTCCGAGGTCCGCATCGTGCTCGTCGAGGCGATGGGCCGCATCATGCCCGAGGTCGGCGAGGACCAGGCCGTCGGCGTGGTGGAGCACCTGAAGGACCGCGGCATCGAGGTCCTGCTCAACACCTCGCTGGGCGACGCCACGGACGGGATCATGACCCTCGTGGACATGAAGGACAAGTCCGAGAAGGAGAAGTTCGGGGCCGATACCCTCGTGTGGACCGCGGGCGTGGCCGCCAACGCCGTCGCCAAGCAGACCGACTTCCCGGTCGAGGAGCGTGGCCGCATCGAGGTCACCCCCACCCTCCAGGTCAAGGACGGGGAGGACGGCGTGCTCGAGGGCGCCTGGGGCTGCGGCGACGTCTGCGCCGTCCCGGACCTGACCGGCGCGGGCCCCGGCGGGTTCTGCGTCCCGAACGCCCAGCACGCCGGCCGTCAGGCCAAGCAGCTGGCCGCCAACTACATGGCCGTCCGCCACGGCGAGGGCGAGGTGCAGGAGTACGTGCACAAGTCGCTCGGCGCCGTCGCGGGCCTGGGCTTCTTCAAGGGCGTCGGCAACCCGCTCGGCGTGAAGATCTCCGGCCCGGCCGCCTTCCTGGCGCACCGCGGCTACCACGCCTACGCGATGCCCACCCTGGACCGCCGCTTCCGGATCCTCTCCGGCTGGGTCGCCGAGACCCTGTTCGGCCGCGACTCCACCTCGGTGGCGGGCCTGGACACCCCGTTCAACCCGTTCCGCCGCGCCGCCGGCGTCGAGCTCGAGCCCGGCCGCTTCGAGCGGCAGCGGGCCCTCGAGTCCTCGAAGGGCTGATCCTGCAGCCAGCGGGCCGCCGGCCCCGTCCGAGCGCATCGGACGGGGCCG
>NZ_KV825301.1:0-3204 GCF_001816085.1 Micrococcus sp. HMSC31B01 | reverse complement strand
CTCGAGACGGCGTCGGGCGACGTCGTCGTGCCCCCGCCGCGGGACGCCGGTCCGGGACCACGGGCCGATGAGGAGGCGCCGGGCACGTGGCGCGAGGACCGGGCAGCGTACGCCGAGCAGATCGCCCGCTGCCGCGCCGCGCTGCACGCCGGCGACTCCTACGAGCTGTGCCTGACCACCCGCTTCGACGCCGACCCCGGGCTGCGCGTGGACCCGCTGGTCCTCTTCCACGAGCTCGCCGCGCACCAGCCGGCCCCGTATGCGGCGCTGCTGGAGCACGGCACGGGTGCCCGCCGGTGGGCCGTGGTCTCGGCCTCCCCCGAGCGGTTCCTCGCCGGGCGCGCGGGCCGGTACAGCACCAAGCCGATCAAGGGCACGGCCGCCCGCCTGCCCGACCCGGCCGAGGACGCCGAGGCCGCCCGCGCGCTCGCCGCCGATCCCAAGACCCGGGCCGAGAACCTCATGATCGTGGACCTGCTGCGCAACGACCTCTCGCGGGTGTGCGAGCCCGGCTCCGTGCAGGTGCCCTCCCTCATGGCGGTGGAGAGCTACGCGACCGTCCACCAGCTCGTCTCCACCGTCACGGGCACCGCACGAGCCGGCGTCGAGCCCGTGGACGTGGTGCGGTCGCTGTTCCCGGGCGGGTCGATGACGGGCGCGCCGAAGCGACGCAGCGTCGAGCTGCTGGCCGCGTGGGAGGCCTCCCCGCGCGGGGTCTACTCCGGGGCGCTGGGGATGCTGAGCGCGGACGGGACGACGTCGTTGTCCGTCGTGATCCGCACGGCCGTGCTCACCGGGGGCCGCTGGTCCGTGGGGGCCGGCGGGGCGATCGTCGCGGACTCGGACCCGGCCGCCGAGCACGACGAGGTCCTCCTCAAGGCCCGCGGCCTGCGCCGGGCCCTCGCCCGCGCCGCCGGCACGGGCCTGCCGACGACGGCACCCGACGTCACCTGACCCCACCCTTGTGGTTCGGGGGCGATATTCGGCGGTATTCCGACGGAATAACGCCGCAAACCGCCCCCAAACGAAGGGGGGCGACCACCCGTGCCGCCTGCCTAGGCTGGGGACATGGCCGATCCGCACCCCGTCCTCGCCGCCTCCGCCCCCGACCTCGACCCTGACGTGCTGGACGCCGTCCGCGCGCTCGTGGCCGCCGCCGAGCGTCCCGTGGTGCTCTCCGGGGCGGGGATGAGCGCCGAGTCCGGCATCCCCACGTTCCGCGACGCCCAGACCGGCCTGTGGGAGCGGTTCTCCGCGGAGGAGCTCGCCACGGAGGAGGCATTCCTCGCGGATCCCGCGCTCGTGTGGTCCTGGTACCGGTGGCGTGCCCGGATGGTGCGGGCCCGCCAACCGAATCCGGGGCACGACGCCGTCGCCGTCTGGCAGCGCCGCACGCCCGGCCTGGAGGTGGTCACCCAGAACGTGGACGACCTGCACGAGCGCGCCGGCGCCCGGGTCCTCGCGCACCTGCACGGGTCCCTGTTCGAGCACCGCTGCGCCGACTGCGGGGCCCCCGCCGACGTCGATCCGGGCGCGCCCGCGGACGAGGCGACGGCCGGCTCCGAGGCCGACCTCGAGGCGATGCTCCGCGAGGCACCGCCGGCCTGCACCGTGTGCGGGGACGGGCTGATCCGCCCGGGGATCGTGTGGTTCGGGGAGATGCTGCCGGCCGAGCCCTGGGACCGCGCCTTCGCCGCGCTCGAGGACTGCGACCTGTGCCTGGTGGTCGGCACCTCGGGCATCGTCCAGCCGGCGGCGTCCCTGCCGTTCGTGGCGCTGGGGGCCGGGGCCGCCGTCGTGGAGATCAACCCGGTGGAGACCGAGCTGAGCGGCGCGGTCACGCACGTCCTGCGGGGTCCCGCCGGCGCGGTGCTTCCCGCGCTGCTGGACCCGCCGGTCAGAGCCAGACGCGCCGGAACTCCGCGCCCTGCACCAGGGTGTGATGCCACTCGACGGCGGTCGAATCGGTGAGCGAGGCGATCTGGTCGATCACCACGCGGCGCCGGGCGGCGTCGTCGGGGGCCTGCGCCCAGTCGAACGCGAACATCGGCTCGAGGTACCGGTCCCCCGTGGCGTCCAGCAGCGCCACGAGCTCCGCGAGCACCTCGCGCTGCCGCGCGTAGAGCGGCTGGCGCTGCTCCGCGGTCATCACGTAGGCCGCCGCGATGCCCTTCATCACGGCGATCTCGGTCTCCGTCTCCTCGGGCACCACGACGTCGGCGCCGTGGCGGGTCAACGGCTCGTTGCCGAACACCTGGCGCGTGGCGTCGAAGGCGGCGCTGCAGAACCGGCCGATCAGCTGGCTCGTCATATCCTTCATCGCCGCGAGCGCCCGCCGGGAGCCGTCCATCTCGGAGACCCACACGTCGGTGGCCTCGAGGCGGGCCAGGGCCGCGTCGACTTCCGCCGGGTCCGTGTGCGGCAGGTACCACTGGCGGGTGGTCTCCACGACGCGCTCCCGGTGCTCCGGGATGGCCAGCCACTTGAGCTGGAACACGGCGTTGACCACGCCGTCCTCGACGTCGTGCACGGAGTAGGAGATGTCGTCCGCGAGGTCCATGACCTGGGCCTCCATGGACGTGCGCGTGCCGGGCACCCCGGCGCGGAACCAGCGGAACACGGGCAGGTCGTCCTCGTAGACGCCGAACTTGCGCGAACGCGTGCCGTCCGGGCGCAGCGGGGCGTCCTCACGGGTCCACGGGTACTTGCATGCGGCGTCGAGGGCTGCGCGCGTGAGGTTCAGGCCCGCGGAGGAGCCGTCCGCGAAGAGCTTCTTCTGCTCGAGGCGGGCCAGCAGGCGCAGGGTCTGGGCGTTGCCCTCGAAGCCGCCGACGTCCTCGCTGAGCGCGTCGAGCGCCTTCTCCCCGTTGTGCCCGAAGGGCGGGTGGCCGAGGTCGTGGGACAGGCAGGCGGTGTCCACGAGGTCGGGGTCGCAGCCCAGCGACCTACCGAGCTCACGCCCCACCTGCGCCACCTCGAGCGAGTGCGTCAGGCGGGTGCGGGCGAAGTCGTCCGCGTCCGGGGCGACCACCTGGGTCTTGGCCCCCAGCCGGCGCAGGCCCGCGGAGTGCAGCACGCGGGCACGGTCCCGCTCGAAGTCCGAACGGTAGGAGGACTTGGGCGGCTCGGGCAGCCACCGCTCCCGGTCCCACGGCGTGTAGCCGGGGGTCTGCACGGCGCGGCCGGCATACGGGGGCCGGCCTT
>NZ_KV825300.1:0-5353 GCF_001816085.1 Micrococcus sp. HMSC31B01 | reverse complement strand
CGTCGTCGCGCGGGGCCGACTCGGGGCGCGGCACGGCCGCGCGCTGGCTGCGCTGGAACGCCGCCGAGCCGAAGCCCAGGTCCAGCCCGACGGCGTCCGCCACCACGTCCACGGACGTGCCGGAGCGATCGCCCGAGGACCAGTCGCGGACCCGGAGTCGACCGGTGACGATCACGGGGTTGCCCTTCTTCACGGACTGGGCGGTGTTCGAGCCGAGCTGGCCGAACGCCGAGATGCTGTACCAGTTGGTGTGGGCGTCCACCCACTCGGCGGTCTCGCGGTCGAAGCGCCGCTCGGTGGTGGCCAGGCGGAAGCCGGTCACGGCGGCCCCCGATGCGGTGTGGCGGGTGGCGGGGTCCGTGGCCACGAAGCCGCGCACGGTGATGAGGTCCTGCATGGTGTGCCTCCTGGGCTGGGCCCCGGTGGGCGCCGGGGCGGGTCGTCGGCGCATCGGCTGATCCGCCATGGCCAGACAACCCCACCGCGGGGCACCCCGGCAGGATCGGGGCCGGTCTGGGGACGCGCGGAGGTCCCCGGGCGACTGTGCAGGAGCCGACGGCGCCGCGGCCGGCGGCCGTTAGACTGACACGGCCCAGCCCCAGTAGCTCAGCTGGACAGAGCAGCGGCCTTCTAATCCGCCGGTCGGGGGTTCGAATCCCTCCTGGGGCACCCAGACCAGGGGCGGAGCCGTCCGAGCACGCCCGACGACCGCCCGAAGGAGACCGTCCTGGACCGTCTGCGCTCCTGGCTCCGCGCCCCGCGACCCGCCGTCCCCGAGGTCCGTGTGACCCGTCGCGAGGGCGTCCAGCTGGCCGCCCTGCTCGTCGCGGCCGCGGCCCTGTACGTGACGCACTCCTTCCTGCGGTACGCCACCTACGAGGCCAAGGGCTACGACCTGGGCATCTTCGACCAGGTGGTGCGGCAGTACGCGCTGTTCAACGCCCCCCTCAGCTCCGTCAAGGGCGTGGACTTCCACATCCTCGGCGATCACTTCCACCCGATCCTCGCGCTGCTGGCCCCCTTCTACTGGGTGTGGCCGGACCCCCGCATGCTCGGCGTGGTCATGGCGCTGGCCCTCGCCGCGTCCGCCGTGCCGGTGTACCTGTTCGCCCGTCGTCGCACGGGACACGGGGTGGCCCTGGCCGCCGTCGCCGCCCTGCTGCTCTCCTGGCCCTTCCAGGCGATGGTGAACTGGGACTTCCACGAGGTCACCCTCGGCGTGCCGATCCTCGCCTGGCTCGTGTGGGCCCTGGACGGGCAGCGGGCGTGGCTCGCCACCGGCCTGGCGGCGCTGCTGCTCACGGTCCGAGAGGACATGGGCGTGACCCTGCTGGCCGTGGCCCTGGTGATGGCGATCCGGCGCTTCTGGCCGCAGGCCGCGGTCACCGCCGTGCTGGGTGTGCTCGGCTACTGGTTCGCCACGTCCGTGGTGATCCCCCACTACTCCCCCACCGGGGCGTTCGGCTACTGGCAGTTCACCGCCCTGGGCCCGGACATGCGCAGTTCGGTCCTGTTCCTGCTGACCCAACCGTGGAACGCCGTCGCGGTGCTGTTCGACCACCCGCTGAAGGTGGCCCTCTGGCTCCTGCACTTCGTCCCGCTGCTGTTCCTGCCGGTCCTGAGCCCGCTCACGCTGATGGCCCTGCCGATCCTGCTCTCGCGGCTGTTCAACGACCGCCTCAACGTGTGGGCCCCCGTGTACCAGTACGACGCGATCCTCGCCCCGCTGCTGCTCATGGCCGCGCTCGAGGCGGCCCACCGGCTGGCCGGACGCCGGGACACGCTGCGCCGGCTGCCCGCCGTCCTCGTCTCCACGGCGCTGGCCGCCGGTCTGATCGGCACCGCGTTCTTCCCGCAGGTGTACCCGCTGCACCGCACGATCGTCGGCGACATGACGATGACGCAGCACGCCCGCGACCTCGACCACGCGGTCGCGCTGATCCCGGACGGGGTGTGCGTCGAGGCCGCCGACAACGCCGTGCCGCACCTGACGGCCCGCACCCACGTCGGGCTGCACGGGGACATCGGAGACGAACTGGCCACGTGGATGATCGTGGACACCTCGGTGCCCGAGCTCGGCGGCTGGGACCCCCTCACCCCGGAGCAGGCACTGGCCCGCGCCGAGCGGCTCGGCTTCGAGCGGGTCTGGTCCGCGGGCGACGTCGTCGTCCTGCACCACCCGGACCGCGCGGTCTCGCCCACCTGCACGACGTACCTCGAACACCGCTGAGCCGCGCCCCACGGCGTCGGCGGACCCGCCCCGCCGTCAGCGGTCCGCGGACCCGCCGAGCGGCTGCAGGCCGCGTCCGGCCGGGGGCAGGAGCAGTCGGTCAGGTGCACCGGTGAAGACGCCGGCGTGTGGGTCCTCCGCCACCCCCGGGGCGATCTCGGGGGCGCCCTGGTCGAGGGCGGTGCGGCGCACCGGGTCACGGGCGGGGTCCAGGACGTCCTTGACCACCGTGGTCATGAGCCACACGAGGGCGACGATGTGCGCCACGATCCCCGAGGCGTACCAGGCGGTGATCCACCAGGCGCCGCCGGCGAACGCCCCGTCCGAGGTGATGCGGGCCGACTCCATCCACACCCCGCCCCAGTGGTAGACCTCCACGGCCTGCCAGATCCAGAACGCGCGCCACCGCGGCGTCGCGAGGACCACGAGCGGGATCAGCCACATCACGAACTGCGGCGAGTACACCTTCCCCCACAGGATGAAGGACGCCACGATCAGGAAGCACAGCTGGGCCATGCGCGGACGGTGCCGCGCCGCGAGGGCGAGGTAGGCGATCCCCGCGCAGCACACCAGGAACAGGCCGTTCTGGAGCGTCGTGAACGTCTCCCCGGACCATCCTGTCCAGGCCAGCGCCAGCCAGGTCGAGGAGAAGGAGACCGCGCGGTCCCCCGAGAACGTGTAGAAGCGGGACCACTGGTCGAACGCCGTCAGCATGAACGGGAGGTTCACGGCGAGCCAGGCCGCCGCCCCGGCCACGGCCGCCTTCACGAACCCGGCCCAGCGGCCCGTGCGCAGCGCCAGCACGAAGATCGCGCCGAAGAAGAACAGTGGGTACAGCTTCGTGGCGGTGCCGAGTCCGATGAGCATGCCGGCGAGGGTCGGACGGCCCGCCGTCCACGCCCACAGGGCCAGGGCGGCCAGCATCACGGCCCACAGGTCCCAGTTGAGCATCGAGGTGAGGATGATCCCCGGGGCCAGGGCCACGAGGAAGGCGTCCCGGGAGCGACCGCGGGCGGTGTACGCGGTCGCGACGACCAGCACGATCCAGCACAGCACCACGCCGATCGCGTTCACGTCGAAGTAGGTCACGGTGCGCTCGTGCAGGTCGCCGGAGACGGGCACGAACCACATGGTCACACCCGCGACCACGGCCAGCAACGCCGGGTACTCCATCCACTGCTCGGGCGGCAGCGGCGTGTAGAAGGGGAAGTGGCCGTCGGAGAGGCCACGCGTGGGGAACAGCTGGGCGAAGTCCGAATAGCACATGTGCGCGTGCACGCCGGGGGCCGCCCAGCCGTTCACGCGGCACCACTGCTTGGTCAGCACGCCGACGGCGGCAGCCACCACGGTCAGGCCGACGAGCAGGCCGACCCAGCGGGCGCTCGGGCGGGTCGGGGCGGGACTGCGGGGGTGGGAGGTCACGGTCTCTCCTGGGGGATGCGGGTGGACGAGGAGGCGGAGTGCGAGGCGGTCGACGGCGGCCCGTCGGGCGGTGCGTCCGGCGGCACGCCCGCCTCCGGAGGCGTCGACGACGCCGCCTCGGCCCGCGGCTCGACCACCTCCAGGGGAGGACGCCGCCGCCCGGGGAACAGGGGCGCGGTGACGGGATCGCGGTGGATGATCCATCCGATCCCCGCGAGCATCAGGACGAGGGTGAACACGCGGACGGCCAGGACCGGCAGCCACTGTGCCACCGAGAGCTGGTCCACCACGCCGACGCCGGTGAGCAGCAGCACCGCGAGCGCGGTGACCCACCCGAGCCAGCGGGGATGGTCGGCGCCCCACGGCAGCGGGCGGAGGGCGCACGCCAGCAGCGGCAGGACCCAGAGCAGGTACCACGGCTGGATGATCGGGGCGGTGGCGACGGCCACCACGAGCACGGCCGCCGCGCTGAACACCGGGTCCAGGGGGCGGCGGCGCAGGGCCAGCCACGCCGTGAAGCCGAGGGCCGCCACCGTCATCACGGTGTAGAAGGCCGCGGCCACGTCGCGCGCCCCCAGGGGCGTCACGGCTTCGACGACCGCGCCGAGCAGCAGGCCGAGCAGGCCCACGGGAGCGTACGGGAACGCCGCGTCCCCGCTCGTGAGCATGGCCGGCACCCAGCCGAACCAGAGGCCGGAGCCGGCGCCGAGGATCGTGAGGACGGCCAGGGAGATCACCGCCGTCGTGAACCACGGGCCGAGCCGGTCCCGCCGGCGCAGGCGCGGATCGGCCGCGCGGAACCGGGCCCAGCCGGTGGGCAGGAGCAGGGCCACGAAGGGCAGCACCAAAGCTGTCAGGGGCTTGATCGCGACGGACAGGGCGATCAGCACGATCCCCCACAGCGCATGCACGCGGCGGCGGGGCGGGCGGACCATGAGCAGGATGCCCGCGAGCATCAGCCCCGACATCAGCGCGTCATTGTGCGCGCCGGCGATCATGTAGAGCAGGAACAACGGGTTCGCCACGGCCACCCACGTGGCCCACGGCCCGCACCGGCCCGCGACGGCGGCCAGCCGCGGCACCGCCCACAGGCACAGTGCCAGGCCCGCCAGGGCGAGGAGGCGGAACGCCGTGACGGACAGTTCGATGCTGCCGCCCGTGGCCCGCCACGTCGTCTCGGCGAACAGCAGGAACAGCGGCCCGTAGGGGGACGGGGACTCGGCCCAGATGGAGTCCGCCCCCTGCATGAACCAGCCGGGCAGGGCGGACACGCCCTGGGAGTACGGGTCGAGACCCGACGCGAGGAGCCGGCCCTGCTGGAGGTAGGAGAACACATCGCGGGAGAAGATCGGCAGCGCGAGCATCAGCGGGGCGGACCACCACCAGGCGGCGTGGGCCACCAGCCGGCCGTGCTCCTCCCAGCGGCCCCGCAGCGCGCGGCCCAGCTCGAGCCAGGATCGGACGAGGAGCAGCGAGCCGGCGGCCAGCAGCACGGTGCTGAGCAGCACGCCGGGAAGGTAGACCCGCAGCGGGTTGAGCAGGGTGGTGCCGGAGAACACCGAGTCGGGCGTCATCGGCAGCCACCCCACGCCCCAGGAGCCCACCGTGATGAGCACGGACGCCCACGTGCCCCGGCGGACGGCCGCCTCCGGCTCGGGCTGCGCCGCCACGCGGCTCGGACGGGGCCCTCGGGCGCCGGTC
>NZ_KV825299.1:0-1514 GCF_001816085.1 Micrococcus sp. HMSC31B01 | reverse complement strand
GTGGGCGTGCTCGCCCTCGCCGTTGCCCCGGCGCCGGCGACGACGGCGGCCCTCCGCCTCGCCGCGCTGCTCACCGCCGGAGCGGCCCCGCTCGACGGGGGTGTCCTTGATGATGATGCCGCGGCCGGCGCAGTGCTCGCAGGTCTCCGAGAACACCTCCACGAGCCCGGTGCCCATGCGCTTGCGCGTCATCTGGACCAGGCCGAGCGAGGTCACCTCGGCGACCTGGTGCTTCGTGCGGTCCCGGCCCAGGCACTCCACGAGACGCCGCAGCACGAGGTCGCGGTTGGCCTCGAGCACCATGTCGATGAAGTCGATGACGATGATGCCGCCGATGTCCCGCAGGCGCAGCTGCCGGACGATCTCCTCGGCGGCCTCGAGGTTGTTCTTGGTGACGGTCTCCTCGAGGTTGCCGCCGGAGCCCGTGAACTTGCCGGTGTTCACGTCCACCACGGTCATGGCCTCGGTGCGGTCGATCACGAGCGAGCCGCCGGAGGGCAGGTACACCTTGCGCTCGAGCGCCTTGTGGAGCTGCTCGTCCACGCGGTGGGTGGCGTACAGGTCCTCGCCGTCGTGGTCCTCCGGCACCCAGTGGTGCAGACGGTCCAGCAGGTGCGGGGCCACGTAGGTCACGTAGGCCTCGATGTTGTCCCACGTGGCCTCGCCCTGCACGAGCATGGCGGAGAAGTCCTCGTTGAAGACGTCGCGGACCGTCTTGATGGTCAGGTCCGGCTCGGCGTAGAGCAGCTCGGGGGCGAGCACCTTGGTGCCGGACGCCTTCTCCTGGATGCCCTCCCACTGGGCGCGCAGACGGTTGATGTCGTTCTGCAGCTCCTGCTCGGAGGTGCCCTCGGCCGCGGTGCGCACGATCACGCCGGCGTCCTGCGGCAGGTGGTCCTTGAGGATCTTCTTCAGACGCGAGCGCTCCACGTCCGGCAGCTTGCGGGAGATGCCGGTCATCGAGCCTCCCGGCACGTACACGAGGTAGCGGCCGGGCAGGGAGACCTGGCTGGTCAGACGGGCGCCCTTGTGGCCCACCGGGTCCTTGGTGACCTGGACGAGCACGGTGTCGCCGGACTTGAGCGCGTTCTCGATCTTCCTCGGCTTGCCGTCCAGCTGGGCGGCGTCCCAGTTGACCTCGCCCGCGTAGAGCACGGCGTTGCGTCCGCGGCCGATGTCCACGAACGCGGCCTCCATGGACGGCAGCACGTTCTGGACCTTGCCCAGGTACACGTTGCCGATCATCGAGTCCTGCGTGGTGTGCGAGACGAAGTGCTCGGCCAGCACGCCGTCCTCGAGCACGGCGATCTGGATGCGCTGGTCGCGCTGGCGCACCAGCATCTTGCGGTCCACGGCCTCGCGGCGGGCCAGGAACTCGGCCTCGGTGATCACGGTGCGGCGACGCCCGCCCGAGCGGGAGTCGCGGCGGCGCTGGCGCTTCGCCTCGAGCCGGGTGGAGCCCTTGACGCTCTGGACGGTGTCCGAGGCGGTGCTCACGGCCTGGCGCGGCGCGC
>NZ_KV825298.1:0-657 GCF_001816085.1 Micrococcus sp. HMSC31B01 | reverse complement strand
TCGCCGTCGCCGCCCTCGGCCTGACGGCCTGCGCCGGAGACGACGTCGGGTCCGCCCCGAGCGCGTCGGACGCCTCGAGCGTCGCGCCGGCCACGGACGCCTCGTCGGCCGCGTCCACCGCGGACGGCCAGGCCGCCGGCCTCACGATCACCGACCCGTGGACGAAGGCCACCGAGGAGGGCATGACCGGCTCCTTCGGCATGCTCGAGAACTCCTCGGACCAGGACCTGCACATCGTCGGCGTCCGCTCGGAGCTGGGCGAGACGGTCGGGCTCCACGAGATGGTCTCCGACGAGGACGGCCAAATGGTGATGCAGCAGTCCCCGGACGGCTTCACGGTGCCCGCCGGCGGGTCCTTCGAGCTGGCCCCCGGCGGCGCCCACGTGATGCTGATGGGCCTGACCGAGCCGATCGAGCCCGGCGAGGAGGTCGCCTACGAGCTCGAGCTGGAGGACGGCTCCACCATGGAGGTCGTCTCCGTGGCCCGCCCGTTCGGCGGCGCCAACGAGTCCTACCACGGCGGCGAGGCGGAGGAGTCGGACGAGCATGCCGACCACTGACCCCGCCGAGCACCCGGACGCCCCCCGCGGGGAGGACGCCCGCCAGGCGTCCCCCCGCGGGGAGGACGCCCGCCCGGCCCTCCCGGCCGGGCCCTCC
>NZ_KV825297.1:0-1985 GCF_001816085.1 Micrococcus sp. HMSC31B01 | reverse complement strand
CGCGTCCTCGTTCAGGTCGCGGACGGCGCCCACGTGGGTGGCGCCCGCGGCCTGGGGCCGCGGCGCGGACGGGGTCTCGGGGCGGGGGTCCACGGGGTCCTCGATCAGTCGGCGAGCAGGGTCTGGGCCGACCCGTCCAAGAGCAGGGAGGGGCGGACCTCTCCGAACCCGCGGACGATCCTGGGCGGCTGCGGGACGAGCACGAAGCGCTCGTCCCGGGACAGGGCCGCAGCGGTCATGGCGTCCACGAGCACGGTACCCGGATCGGCCAGGGACGTCAGCCGCGCGGCGAGGTTCACGGTGGGCCCGTAGATGTCCCCCATGCGGGAGAGCACCCGTCCCCATGTCAGGGCGACGCGCGCCGAGGGCAGCTCCTCGTCCGCGGCGATGGTCTCGGCCAGGGAGAGCGCGATCGCGGCGCCGGCCTCGGGGGTCTCGGCGTTGAACATGACCTCGTCGCCGATGGTCTTCACGAGCCAGCCGCCGCCGGCCGAGATGGTCTCCGCGGCGAGGGACTCGAAGCGCAGCACCATGCGGGCCAGCGTCCGGTCGTCCATGGTCCGGGAGAGCGTGGTGTAGGAGACCATGTCCGCAAAGCCGACGGCGCGGGCCAGCGGCAGCGGCGCGTCCGACTCGGAGCCGTCGCGGCCCCGGGCGCTGGCCGCCAGCCCGGCCTCCACGCGCACGGTCAGGCGCTGCACGGCGCGGTTGAGCTGGCGCCGGTAGACGATCCGCATGGCCTTCTCGAGCGGTCCGACCATGTCCGGGAGCATGTCGACGACGGCCCGCCGCGCCTCCGGGTCCGTCAGGTCCTCGGAGGCGATCTTGTCCTCCACGAGCGCCTCGATCTGCCACACCACCATGCGGTCCGTCATCTGCCCGATCGAGCGCGCCAGCGAGATGGCCGTGTCCTCGTTCAGCGTCCCCGAGCGCACGAGCGTGAGCACGGACTCGAACGCCTCGATGTCCGCCTCGGTGAAGGCCTTGTGCCCCTCCGGCGACGTCGGATAGCCCAGCGCACGCCAGATCTTCCGGGCGGAGGCCATCGAGACGCCGAGGCGCTGCGCCACCTCCCGTGAGGTGTAGGCGCGCGGGCCCACCACCAGGCCGGCGTCGAGCGTGCGCATCGCGCTCGTCCAGCCGGCGGGCTGGGCGGAGCGCTCCTCGACGTCGCGGGCGGTCTCGTCCTCAGCCGGCGGGACGATCGGCAGCGGTGCGGTGTCCGGTGTCTCCGGACGGCTCATCGGAGGTCTCCTGTCGGGACGGGGGCGGGCCAGGTTGCGGTGCGGGCCTGGCGGGTGAGGTGGGCCAGGGCCTCCTCGAAGCGCGCGGCCTCGGGGACGTCGCGCAGCCGCCAGTGGACCTGGCGGGCGGGCTCCTGGAAGAGGATGTGCAGGTCTCCGGCACCCGAGCCGCGGCGGCGCCGCTGCACGTCGGCGATGGACACGAGCGGCATGGCGGCACCGGAGCCGCCGACGCCGGCGCCCTGGAGGATGCGGCGGTCGGTGAGCACGGTGCGCCGGAAGACCCAGCGCCACAGCGGGCGGATGGTGCCGGGGAGCAGGACGAGCGCCGCGACCACCCACGCGGCCGCCTCGAGCACGGCGCGGTTCGCGGCGACGATCCCGGGCAGGTCGGGGCGTGCGAGCACGCCGACGGCCAGGCCGAGCAGGAACGCGACGGCCACGAGGACCGCGGCCGGGCGCAGCAGCGCGCGCGGGTGGGTGCGGGTGCGCACCATCACCTGCTCACCGGGCTCGAGTCGCACGGCGGTCACCTCCTGACCGGGACGGGTGTGTCATGCGCCGCGATGGACGTCTCCGCGCAGGTGGGCCACGTCCCCCGCACTGACCTCGGTCTCGATTGTGCCACGGTCCGGTGTGACGTGCTTCACGCGCAGGGTGCCGCCGGGGCCGAGGCCCACGGCCGTGCCCTCCAGCACGCCGCCGCCGGGCAGCTCGGCGCGCACCGCGCGGCCCAGGGTG
>NZ_KV825296.1:0-2012 GCF_001816085.1 Micrococcus sp. HMSC31B01 | reverse complement strand
CCTCATGGCGGACTCGTCGCGCCGGGCCTCGGCCGCGAGCCGGACAGCGGCGGACCTCGTGGAGGCGGCGGCGCTCGAGTCTCGCGTCGGCGCGGAGCTCGAGGGGATCGCGGTGCGCGAGGCGAAGGACGGCACGGAGGTGTGGCTGCTCGACCCGGCCGTGAGCCTGCGGGTGCCGGGCAGCGTCCCGGCGGGCACCCGGGTGCGCGTGCGGATCGAGGGCGTGGACCGCGCCTCGGGTGCGATCACGGCCGCGGGGGTAGACTGGTCGCACAGCTCACGCTGACCCAGGATGACCGGTCGCTCTCTGATCACCCTGACCCGCCGCCCGCGCCCCTGACGCCCGGGACGGCACCATGACCTGCCGGATCCGGCACGGCCCGCCTCGCACGGCGCGCCCGGCCCGGTTCCACGGGGCGCCGCCCGTCGGCCGCTCCGCGTGCTTGCCTCGCGATCGGCTTCCGCTTGAACCGCGCGCACGGCGGAGCCGGGCCTTCCGCCCGCCGTGACGACGCCCGACCAGGAACGCGAGTCGCCATGACCCAGAACTCCGAGCACACCCCCGCCTCCGCCGACCTCGACCCGACGGTCGCCGCGATCGCGGAGGACATCGTCACCGAGGACGCCGCCCCCGTGGCCCCCGAGCAGACCTTCGCCGACTTCGGGGTGCACCCCGCGATCGTCGAGGCCCTGGAGGCCAAGGGCATCGTCCACCCCTTCCCCATCCAGGCCATGACCCTGCCGGTCGCCCTCGGCGGCCACGACATCATCGGCCAGGCCAAGACCGGCACCGGCAAGACCCTCGGCTTCGGCATCCCCGCGCTACAGCGCGCCATCGGCCCGGGCGAGCCCGGCTGGGACGGCCTCGAGGCCAAGGGCACCGCGGGCGCCCCGCAGGCCCTGATCGTCGCCCCGACGCGCGAGCTCGCCGTCCAGGTGGCCGGCGACCTCACGGCCGCCGCGGCCCGGCGCCCCCTGCGCATCGCCACCATCTACGGCGGCCGCGCCTACGAGCCGCAGATCGAGGAGCTGCAGCGCGGCGTCGAGATCGTCGTCGGCACCCCCGGCCGCCTCATCGACCTGATGCGCCAGCGCCACCTGCGCCTGGACCTGGTGAACACGGTGGTGCTGGACGAGGCCGACGAGATGCTGGACCTCGGCTTCCTCCCCGACGTCGAGACCCTGCTCGCCGCCGTCCCGGCCGTGCGTCAGACCATGCTGTTCTCGGCCACCATGCCGGGTCCCGTGGTCGCGATGGCGCGCCGCTACATGACGCAGCCGACCCACATCCGCGCGGCGGACCCGGAGGACGAGGGCCTGACGAAGAAGGACATCCGTCAGCTCGTCTACCGCGCCCACCACATGGACAAGGACGAGCTCGTGGCCCGCGCCCTGCAGGCCGAGGGCCGCGGCCGGACCATCATCTTCACGCGCACCAAGCGCACGGCCGCTCGCGTGGCGGACGAGCTGACGGCGCGCGGCTTCGCGGCCGGCGCGCTGCACGGCGACCTCGGCCAGGGCGCCCGCGAGCAGGCGCTGCGCGCGTTCCGCAACGGCAAGGTGGACATCCTCGTGGCCACCGACGTCGCGGCGCGCGGCATCGACGTCGACGACGTCACCCACGTGTTCAACTTCCAGGCGCCGGAGGACGAGAAGACCTACGTGCACCGCGTGGGCCGCACGGGCCGCGCCGGCAACAAGGGCGTGGCGGTGACCCTCGTGGACTGGGAGGACATGCCGCGCTGGTCCCTGATCGACAAGGCGCTCGGCCTCGGCCAGCCCGAGCCGGTGGAGACCTACTCCTCCTCCCCGCACCTGTTCTCCGACCTCGGCATCCCGAAGGGCACGAAGGGCCGTCTGCCGCAGGCCAAGCGCGTGCTCGAGGGCCTCGAGGGCGAGACGCTCGAGGACCTCGGCGGCCCCGAGGCGAAGCAGCGCGACGGCGGCCGCGGACGGGGTCGCGACGGCGGCCGTTCCCGTGACGGCGAGCGCGGCGGCCGAGGCCGAGGCGG
>NZ_KV825295.1:0-3698 GCF_001816085.1 Micrococcus sp. HMSC31B01 | reverse complement strand
CCTGCTGGGCGTGGACCCCGACGACGCCGGCGGGCCGGTCGCGCCGCCCGCGGCCTCCGTCGAGCGCGAGTGGACCGTCGCCGCCCTCGAGGCCGACGAACGGCCCGAGGCCTACGTGTTCCTCGCCGGGGAGTCCGCGATGGTGCGCGCCCTGCGCCGACTCAGCGTGGGCCCCGGCGGCGTGCCGAAGAAGCACGTCTCCTTCATGGGCTACTGGCGGCAGGGCCAGGCGGAGAGCTGAGGAGTGGGGTGGCCGTCGCGCGCCGCTCCACCCTCGCACCGGCGTCGGGCTCTCCCTACTGTGGAAGTCCAGCACCCGATCGAACCGAAGGAGAGATCCCCATGACCCGCACCGTGATCATCGGCGGCCACGGCAAGGTGGCCCTGCTCGCCGCACCCCTGCTGGCGGAGGCCGGCCACGACGTCGTCTCGATCATCCGCAACCCCGACCACGCCGAGGACGTCCGCGCCGCCGGCGCCGAACCGCTCGTCCTGGACATCGAGAAGGCGGACCAGGAGGAGCTGCTCCACGCGCTGCGCGACGCGGACAACGTCGTGTTCTCCGCGGGCGCGGGCGGCGGGGACGCCCAGCGCACCCGGGCCGTGGACCACGACGCCGCCGTCGCCAGCATGCGCGCCGCCGAGGCCGCGGGCGTGCGGCGCTACGTGATGGTGTCCTACCTCGGCGCGTCCCTGCACCACGACGTGCCCGAGGACGACCCCTTCTACGCCTACGCGCAGGCCAAGGCCGAGGCGGACGAGGCGCTGCGGGACTCCGGGCTGGCCTGGACCATCCTCGGTCCCGGCACCCTGACCGATGAGGAGCCGTCCGGCCGCATCACCGTGGACCCGGATCTCTCCGGCTCCGACGCCTCGCAGGGTGAGGTCAGCCGCGGCAACGTCGCCCGAGCGATCGTGGCCGTGCTCAACGAACCGGGCACGGTGGGCCGGAAGATCGACTTCGTGGACGGCGACGTGCCCGTGGCCGAGGCCGTCCGCGGCGACTGACGCGCCGCCAGCGCCGGGGACGGCCCCTCAGGCCAGGCCGAGGCGGCGGTCCACGGTGCCGAGCACGCCCATGAGCCCGGTGAAGCCGGCCAGGATCCCGGCGAGCACGACGCCCACGCTGCGGCGGCCGAGCCGCGGCACGTCGAGGAACGGGTACGGGTACCAGTCGATGCGGGGCCCGCGCGCCATGGTCACCGCCGCCCACATCAGCGGGATGACCGAGGCCAGGCCGGCGCGCCGCGGCGTGATCTGCCCGCGCGGGTCGAACAGCGCCCACACCGCCGGGGCGAGCACGGGGTTGACGATGTGCTGCAGCGCGTCGTTGAACCGGTAGAGGAAGGTGTCCTGTTCGCGGCCACGCAGCACCGCGTTGTAGACGATCCCCGTGACCATCACCGAGCCGAGGCCGGCGGTGCGCACGGCCCAGAACGCGTCCGACGTGGGCGCCTCACGACGCGCGGCCAGCGTCAGCGACGTGCCCGCGACCAGCGCGTTGGACAGCCACGTGAAGTACGCCGGCTGGTTGAGGGCGTGGGACCAGCCCGCGGGGAAACCGCCCTGATAGCCGACGCCCGGGATCACCATGGAGTCCTTGGACATGCCGATGGGGAACGAGGTCAGGCACCCGATCAGCGGCAGTGCCCCCGAGACCTGCCACGCCAGGCGGCTCCGACGGTCCACCGGCGGCACGGGACGCGGCTGCAGCCGGGACACGACGGCGTGCGCGATCCGCTCACGGACCCCCTGCGGGGCGGGGCGGGTGCGGCGGACGGAGGGCAGGCTGACGCGGAGGGTGGAAAGGGGCATGGGGGGTCGTCCTCGAACGGCGGGGTCAAGGGATGAGACCGCCCATTCTCACATGAACAGCAGTTGAACGAAAGGGGGCGAGACGGAGAACACCGCCGCGCCCCCCCTCCTGCCCGCCCCGCCGCCTCAGTGGGCGCCGGCCTCCTCCAGCGGCAGGATGCGCTCCGGATCCTCGACCTCCACGCGCACGCCGTCGGCCTGCAGCCGGCGCACGCCCTCGGCGATCAGCCGTCGGCCGACGTCGTCGATCCGGTCCACCCGCGTGAGGTTGAGCACCACGGTGCGGATGGGCCCGTCGTTCTCATCTCGGGCGGCCACGGCGGCGGCCTCGTGCACCGCCCCGCCGCCGGTCGCGGCCGAGAGCGCCGCGCTGTCCGCCGCGGCCTCCTGCCACCGCGGGTAGACGGCGGCGTCCCACCCGGTGCCGGGTTTCTCCGCCCCGGTGTCCAGGTCCGTGAGCGCGTCCAGCACCGCCTCCGCACCGCCGAACCGGATCACGCCCTGCAGATGCACGAACACGCGGTCACCCTCGCGTTTTACGAAGCGCACGGCGGTGCCGCCCAGGCTGTCCCCGTCCATGAGGTGCAGCCGGAAGTCCTCGGAGAGGCGGCGGCACGCCAGCACGCCGCGCGCCGAGTTGCCCACCTCGTCCAGGCGCGGCGAGAACACGCCGATCCCCACGCGGCCCGGCAGCGCGCCGAGCACACCGCCGGCCACCCCGGACTTGGCCGGGATCCCGACGTCGGCGAGCCACTGCCCGGCGGCGTCGTACATGCCGGAGGAGGTCATCACGGACACCACGCGCCGCGCCACGATGTACGGCAGCATCCGCTCTCCCGTCATCGGGTGGATGCCGCCGGTCGCCAGACACGCGCCCATCACAGCGAGGTCCTTGGCGGTGACGAGCACGGCGCACTGCGCCACATACCCGGCCACGATCTCCTCGGCGGAGTCCTGCAGCACCCCGTAGCTGCGGAGCATGTGCGCCAGGGAGAGGTTGCGGTCCGAGACCGCCATCTCGGACTCGTACGTCTCCCAGTCCACCGAGAGCCGACGCCCGGCGAGCAGGGACATGATCTCCACGGCCCGGTCCAGCCGCTCCTTCCGGCTCGCCTCCGGTCCCACGAGCAGCTGGTGCACCGCGAGCGCGCCGGCGTTGATCATGGCGTTGTCCGGGCGGTGCGACTCCGCCTCGAGGGAGAGCTCGTTGAAGGCCTCGCCCGAGGGGTTCAACCCCCCCTGCCGGTCCACGGCGGCGAAGCCCCGGTCCACGAGCGCGGCCGCGTACGTGAACGGCTTGGACGCGGACTGGATGGTGAACTCCACGTCCGCGTCGCCCGCGAAGTGCAGCCGCCCGGTGGGGGTGGCCAGCGCGATGCCGAAGCGGTCCGGGTCCGCCTCCGCGAGCACGGGGATGTACTGGGCCGTCTCTCCCGGGTTCACGGCGCCGAGCTCGGTGATCAGGCTCGCCAGGTAGTCGGGGATCGGGTGTCTCATCTCAGGCCTCCCAGCGCAGGCAGGTCAGGGGCTCGCCCCCGGGCACGGGCACGTGGCCGGTCGCACGGAAGCCGAGCCGCTCATAGAACGGGACGGTGGCGGGCACGGACGCCTCGAGGTGCACGGGCAGACCCGACGCGCGGCGCTGGCCGTGGCGCACCAGCGCACTCGCCGCCCCGCGCCCGCGGGCGGACGGGACGGTGCCGACCTCCTCAAGGTACCAGTGCCGGCCTGCCGGGCGGGCACGCTCGCAGGCGGCCTGGATCCGCTTCAGGGCGAGGGTGTGGCGGCCGTGGACGGCGACGGCGGTGGGCAGCCCCGCCAGCAGGCCCGGCACGTCGACCCCGCGGGGGGCGGCGGGGGAGGTCCACACGGCGGCGCCGAGC
>NZ_KV825294.1:0-2756 GCF_001816085.1 Micrococcus sp. HMSC31B01 | reverse complement strand
GGGGCGTGCGCCGCCAACCTGGCGGCCGTCGTCGTGCCCTGCCACCGCGTGGTGCGCGCCGACGGCGCCGCGGGCCACTACCTCTACGGCACCGCCGCGAAGCAGGCCCTGCTGGCCCACGAGGCGGCGCGCGCGGGCTGACCGGCCCCTCCCCACGGCAACGTCGGTTGAGTTGTCACGGGTCCCGGGCACGCACACCCGTGACAACTCAACCCGCGTTGCGGACACGAGAAGGGGCCGGGCCGCGCGCTCCACGCACGCGACCCGGCCCCCGGCGCTCAGCCGCTCAGTCGCTCAGTCGCTCAGACGGAGAGCTTGTCCACGATCGCGTTGAGCGTCGCGGACGGGCGCATCACGGAGGTGACCTTCTCCAGCTCCGGCCAGTAGTAGCCGCCCAGGTCCACCGGGGAGCCCTGCACGCCGTTGAGCTCGGCCAGGATGGTCTCCTCCTGGGCCCCCAGCTCCTCGGCGATCGGCTTCGCCGCGGCCGCCAGCTCGGCGTCCTCGGTCTGCTTCGCCAGCTCGCGGGCCCAGTACAGCGCCAGGTAGAAGTGGCTGCCGCGGTTGTCCAGCTCGCCGACCTTGCGCTTCGGGGACTTGCCCTCGATCAGCAGGGTGCCGGTGGCGGCGTCCAGGGTGTCCGCCAGGACCTGCGCGCGGTGGTTCTCGTTCGCGACCGCCTCGTGCTCGAAGGACACGGCCAGCGCGAGGAACTCGCCGAGGGAGTCCCAGCGAAGGTGGTTCTCCTCCAGCAGCTGCTGCACGTGCTTCGGGGCGGAGCCGCCCGCACCGGTCTCGAACAGGCCGCCGCCGTTGAGCAGCGGGACGATCGACAGCATCTTCGCGGACGTGCCCAGCTCGAGGATCGGGAACAGGTCCGTGTTGTAGTCACGCAGCACGTTGCCGGTCACGGAGATGGTGTCCTCGCCGCGGCGGATGCGCTCCACCGAGAGCTTGGTGGCCTCCACCGGGGAGAGGATGCGCAGATCCAGGCCCTCGGTGTCGTGTTCCTTGAGGTACTCCTCGACCTTCTTGATGAGCTCGCGGTCGTGGGCGCGGGTCTCGTCCAGCCAGAACACGGCCGGGGTCTGGGACGCGCGGGCGCGGGTCACGGCCAGCTTCACCCAGTCGCGCACCGGGACGTCCTTGGTCTGGCAGGCGCGCCAGATGTCGCCGGCCTCGACGTCGTGGGAGAGCAGGGTCTCCCCGGCGGAGTTCTTCACGGCCACGGTGCCCGCGGCGTCCATGATGAACGTCTTGTCGTGCGAGCCGTACTCCTCGGCCTTCTGCGCCATGAGGCCCACGTTCGGGACGGTGCCCATGGTGGTGGGGTCGTAGGCGCCGTTGGCCTTGCAGTCGTCGATCACGGCCTGGTAGACGCCGGCGTAGGAGGAGTCCGGGATGACGGCCAGGGTGTCCTGGGTCTGGTCGTCCTTGTTCCACATGCGGCCGGAGGTGCGGATCATGGCGGGCATGGAGGCGTCCACGATCACGTCGGAGGGCACGTGGAGGTTGGTGATGCCCTTGGCGGAGTTCACCATGGCCACGTCCGGGCCGTTCTCGTAGGCGGCGGCGATGGCGGCGCGCACACCCTCGGCGGTCTCGGCGTCGAGCTTGTCCAGGCCGCCCTCGATCGCGGCGAGGCCGTTGTTCGCGGACAGGCCGGCGGCGGCCAGCTGCTCGCCGTACTTCTCGAACAGCTCGGAGAAGTAGGCCTTCACGACGTGGCCGAAGATCACCGGGTCGGAGACCTTCATCATGGTGGCCTTCAGGTGTGCGGAGAAGAGGATGCCCTCCTCCTTGGCGCGCTTGACCTGCTCGGCGAGGAACGCGTCCAGGGCCTTGGCGGACATGAACGTGCCGTCCACGACCTCGCCCTTGAGGACCTTCAGGCCCTCCTTGAGCACGGTGGTCTTCCCGTCCTCGCCGGTGAACTCGATCGTCAGCACGTCGGCGGTCGGCAGGGTCACGGATTGCTCGTTGGCTCGGAAGTCGTCCGCGCCCATGGTGGCGACGGCGGTCTTGGAGTCCGGGGTCCACTCGCCCATCGAGTGGGGGAAGCGCTTGGCGTACGCCTTCACGGCCTTCGGAGCGCGGCGGTCCGAGTTGCCCTCGCGCAGCACCGGGTTCACGGCGGAGCCCTTGACCGAGTCGTAGCGCGCCTTCGCGTCCTTCTCCTCGTCGGTCTTCGGCTCGTCCGGGTACTCCGGCAGCGCGTAGCCGTCCGCCTGCAGCTCCTTGATCGCGGCGCGCAGCTGCGGCACGGAGGCGGAGATGTTCGGCAGCTTGATGACGTTCGCCTCGGGGGACTTCACGAACTCGCCGAGCTCGGCGAGGGCGTCCGCGGTGCGCTGGTCCTCGGGCAGGACGTCCTTGAACGCGGCGAGGATGCGGCCGGCCAGCGAGATGTCACGGGTCTCCAGCTCCACGCCGGCGGTGCCCGCGTAGGCACGCACGATCGGCAGCAGCGACGCGGTGGCCAGCATGGGGGCCTCGTCCGTGAGCGTGTAGATGATCTTCGACATGCGGATGATCTCTCCTTCTGGCCGCACTCGAGACGCGGCCCTCGTCGGCAGGGAACGGGTGACTCCCCGCCAATCTACCCGGCGCCTCGGACGCGCCACACCGTGTGTGGCTCGGCGTCAGCGTCCCCGGCCGTCGCCGGTGCCCTCGCCGGGCCGGGCGGGGTCGCCCGGGTACCAGGGGGGCGTCGGGTCGGCGGGGGCGCCCCCCGACGCCGGCGGCACGGCCGGTCC
>NZ_KV825293.1:0-2306 GCF_001816085.1 Micrococcus sp. HMSC31B01 | reverse complement strand
GCCCGGCCGAGTCCGCGGGCGAGGGGGCGGTCTTCGCTGTTCTGGGGCACGTGCCGAGCCTATCGTCCCGGCCGGTGAGCGACCGGGGTGTCCGAGGGCACAGCCCGGCCCGGGGTCCGGTGGCGTAGACTGGGCGGACCGGATCCGGTCTCTCCCCCTGTGATGAGTGAGCGTGGACGCGTGTGCCACGCCGGACTGCAGATGTCTGTGCAGATGTGTGTGCGGGCCACGAACGTCGTGGCCCTCGGGGGCTGCCGGGTGGACGGAATCATCTGACCCAGCTGGCCCCTGCGCCCCACGACGTCGACCCGCGACCGACGTCCTCCGGCGTGCGCCCGCGCATCCCCACAGGAGGACCCATGTCCGACATCCTCGATCCCCAGACCACCGCCGAGGCCCCGACCGCCGCGCCCGTGGAGACCGCCCCCGAGGCCGAGACCGTCGCCCCCGAGCTCGCCGGGGCGGAGCTGGAGGCCACCGGGACCGTCCCGCAGGTCGACGCCGCCGAGCCCGCCGCCCCCGAGGCCCCGGCCGAGCCCGCCGGCCCCACCTTCCTGGACCTCGGCCTGGACGCCCGCGTGCTGGCCGCCGTCGAGGACCTGGGCTACACCCGCCCCTCGCCGATCCAGGAGGCGACCATCCCGCTGCTGCTGGACGGCCGCGACGTCGTGGGCCTGGCCCAGACCGGCACCGGCAAGACCGGCGCGTTCGCGCTGCCGGCCCTGTCCCGCCTCGCCGAGACCACGGACGTGACCGGGCGCGCGGACACCCCGCAGGTGCTCGTCCTCGCCCCGACCCGCGAGCTCGCCCTCCAGGTGGCCGACGCCTTCGACGGCTACGCCAAGCACCTCGACGACGTCTCCGTGCTCGCCGTGTACGGCGGCTCCCCCTACGGACCGCAGCTGGCCGGACTGCGCCGGGGCGCGCAGGTCGTCGTCGGCACGCCGGGCCGCGTGATCGACCACCTCGAGCGCGGCTCGCTGGACCTGTCCGACCTGCAGACCCTCGTGCTGGACGAGGCGGACGAGATGCTGCGCATGGGCTTCGCGGAGGAGGTGGACCGCATCCTCGCCTCCACCCCGGACACGAAGCAGACCGCGCTGTTCTCCGCCACCATGCCCCCGGCCATCCGCCGCATCTCCGCCCAGTACCTGAACGCCCCGGAGGAGGTGGCCGTCGCCCGTCAGTCGACGACGTCCGCCACGATCCGCCAGCGCTACCTGCAGGTGGGTCACCAGTGGAAGTTCGAGGCCCTGAGCCGGATCCTCGAGACCGAGGAGCACGACGGCGTCATCGCCTTCGTGCGCACCCGTGCCGGCACCGAGGAGCTCGCCCAGAAGCTCACGCGCGCCGGGTTCAAGGCCGTGGCCATCTCCGGCGACATCGCCCAGAAGCAGCGCGAGAAGACCGTCGAGGACCTGAAGGCCGGCCGCGTGGACATCCTCGTGGCCACCGACGTCGCCGCCCGCGGCCTGGACGTCGAGCGCATCTCGCACGTGGTCAACTACGACATCCCGCAGGACGCCGAGTCCTACGTGCACCGCATCGGCCGCACCGGCCGCGCCGGCCGCCAGGGCGACGCCGTGCTCTTCATGACCCCGCGCGAGCGCTTCCTGCTCAAGCAGATCGAGCGGACCACCCGCCAGCAGGTCGAGGAGATGGCCGTGCCCTCCGTCGCCGACGTCAACGCGGCCCGCAAGCGCCGCTTCGCCGACGGCATCACCCGCACCCTCGAGCGCGCCTCGGAGGAGGAGCTGGCGGTGTTCGGTGAGATCGTCGCCGCGTACGTCGACGAGCACGAGGTCGAGCCGGCGCGTGTGGCCGCCGCGCTGGGCATGATGACCCAGGGCGGCCGCCCGCTGCTGGCCCGCGAGCAGGAGATCCCGTTCGGCGGCGCCCGCGGCCGCAAGGACCGCGACGGAGGCCGCGAGGGTGGGCGCGACGGCGGCCGTGAGCGCGGCACGAGTGACGGCCGCGGCTCGCGTGGCCCGGCCCGGGAACCTGCGGCCGGCAACGCGACGTACTGGATCGCCGTGGGCCACCAGGACCGCGTGCGGCCGGGCAACATCGTGGGTGCGCTGGCGAACGAGGTGGGCCTGCCCGCCTCGGCCATCGGCGCGATCGACCTGCGTGGCAACCACTCGCTCGTCGAGCTGCCGGCAGACCTGACCTCGGCCCAGCTCGAGGCCGCGGCCAACGCCGAGATCAACGGCCGTCGCCTCGGCCTGCGCAAGGACACCGGCCGCCCGACCCGCGCCGAGCGCGACGGCGAGGACCGCGGTGAGCGCCGCGGCGGCTTCCGCAAG
>NZ_KV825292.1:0-2479 GCF_001816085.1 Micrococcus sp. HMSC31B01 | reverse complement strand
GGCACCGATGATGGCGATGCGCAACGGGCGGTCAGGGCGAACGGTCACGGTGGGTGGGTCCTTTTCGACGACGGCGGGGCACGCCGGCGGAGCGCGGGGCAAGGCCCGGCACCGGCGCGCGGGATCGACCCCCCAGTCTACCGCCGTGACCGGGAGGAACCTGGGTGAGAGTGCTCACCCGGACCGTACAGTGGTCCGCGTGAGCCCCTCCTCCCCCGCTGTCCGGCCCGGCGTGACCCCCGACGGCGCCGCCCCCGACACCGGCGCCCTGCCCACCGTCTCCCCCGCCCCGGCCGATGACCCGCGTGGGCTGGCCCTCGGCTTCACCGCCTACTTCGTGTGGGGCCTGCTGCCGCTCTACATGGCGGTGCTCGCGCCCGCCGGGGCCCTGGAGATCGTGGTGGTGCGCATCGGCTTCGCCCTGATCTTCTGCCTGCTGCTGCTGACCGTGATGCGCCGCCTGCGCGAGCTGGGGACGGCGCTGGCCACGCCCGGCCGCTGGGGCACCACGGGTCTGGCCGCCGGGATCATCGCGGTGAACTGGCTGCTGTACGCGGTCTCGGTCACCACGGGCAACGTGCTCCAGGCGTCGCTGGGCTACTTCATGAACCCGCTGGTGAATGTCCTGCTCGGCGTGCTCTTCCTCGGGGAGCGGCTGCGGCGGGGCCAGTGGGTGGCCGTCGGGATCGCGGTGGCCGCCGTCGTCGTGATGTCCGCGGCGATGGGGCAGGTGCCGTGGATCGCGCTCGGGCTGGCCACCTCGTTCGGGCTCTACGGCTTCGTGAAGAAGCGCTTCCCCTCCCCCGTGCACGCGGTGACCGCGATGACCGCCGAGACCGTGGTGCTGATCCCCGTGTTCGTGGTGGGCAGCGTGCTGCTGGCGCAGGCCGGGCTGCTCACCACCGTCACCGAGGGGCCCGGCCACTTCTGGCTCATGGCCGGGCTCGGCGTGCTCACCGCCGTTCCGCTCATCCTGTTCTCGGCGGCGGCCCGCTCCCTGACGCTGACCACGCTCGGGATGCTGCAGTACACGGCGCCCATCCTGCAGTTCCTCGTGGCGGTCACGGTCCTCGGCGAGCAGATGCCCGCGGCCCGCTGGGCGGGCTTCGGGCTCATCTGGCTCTCGCTGGCGGTCTTCACCCTCGACCAGCTGAACGCCTCCCGCCTGCAGCGTCGGGCGGTCCGGGCCGGGCAGGGCGCGCACGCCTAGACTGGCGGCATGCCCGCCAAGCCCCCCGCCCCCGTGTACCTCCCGGCCTTCCAGCGGCTCGTCCCGGACCTGCTGGGCGACGCCTGGGCCGAGGACGACGGCCTCGCCCCCGCCGACGTCGACGCCCGGCTGGCCCAGTCCCCCGCGGCGGAGCAGCTCGGCGCCGGGCTCATGATCCCGGCTGCTCTCCGCGAGTTCTACCTCGCCCTGGGCAACTGCGGCGACCTCATGGAGACGGACCACTACGTGTGGGACCCCGAGGACCTCGAGGTGCGGGACGGCTTCCTCATGTTCCTGGAGGACGCGGACGAGACGGTCGTGTGGGGCCTGCCGGTGGACAACCTGGCGCTGCCGGACCCGCTGGTGTGGCGGCGCTCCGCCGGCGCCGACGCGCCCGAGGGCGAGTGGCAGGACGAGGGCGGCACCTTCAGCGAGTTCCTGACGGACCTGCTCGCGTGGACCTTCGAGGACCCCGAGGACGACGGCGAGGGGCTGGACCGGTGACCGCGCCCGCCCCGGTCTCCCACGCCCCGGACGACTACGTCTGCCCGTTCTGCGGGCTCGTGGCCAGCGACGTCTCCGACCCGGGCAACCGCTGCGAGCTCGGGGACACCGTCTACCAGGACGAGGACCTGCTCGTGCTGATCGCCGTGGACGGGTTCGGCGACCACGAGGGCCACGCCATGGTCTGCCCGGCCGAGCACTACGAGAACCTCTACGACCTGCCCCCGCGCGTACTGCAGCGCATCGCCCTGATGGCCCAGCAGGTGGCGCTGGCCATGAAGCGCGCGTGGGCCCCGGACGGGGTCTCCACGCGCCAGCACAACGAGCCCGCCGGCAACCAGCACGTGTGGCACTACCACCTGCACGTGTTCCCCCGCTTCGAGGGGGACATGCTCTACCGGCAGCTGCGCCACCCGGTGGCCCCGGAGGTCCGCGCCGGCAAGGCGCGGGAGCTCGCGGCCGCGCTGGACCCCGCCCCGACCCGCCTGGACTGAGCGGCCTCCCCGGATCGAGGCGGCGACGCCGCCGACCGCGGCGTCAGGCCGAGCGCCCGACCACGTAGTCGGCGAACGCCTCGAGCGCCGCCTTCACGGCGGAGTCCGGCAACGGGTCGAGCGCCTGCTTGGCCTGCTCCGCCCAGCCGCGGGTGATCGCCCACGCCTCGTCGATGGCGGGGTGGCCCGTGAGCGCGGCGACGGCGGCGGCCAGCTGCTCGTCGGTGTCGAGCGGCCCGTCCACGAGCGCGCGCACCCGGCGGGCGTCCTC
>NZ_KV825291.1:0-4484 GCF_001816085.1 Micrococcus sp. HMSC31B01 | reverse complement strand
AAGAACCTCATGACCCACAACAACTAGACTCGTGGTCATGGTGACGTCCCCCTGTGACAGCGGCACGATAGAGCAGCGAGTCGGCATCGTGATTCCAGTCTTTAACACAGGTGGACTGGTGTTGAAGGCGGCCCGTAGCGCGTACGTCGCCCTTGGATCCCGCGGTTCGATCATCGTCGTGGACGATGGCAGCACGAACAGTGCCACACGCACCGCACTGGACGAGCTCCGGCGCGAAGGGTTCACAGTCCACCGCCAGCCGAATGGAGGGGTAAGCGCCGCGAGGAACTCCGGGATTGCGCTCTTGTCAACCCCCTACGTCATCGCCCTGGATAGCGACGACGAGGTTTTGCCGTGGGCACCGCGGAGGATGGCCGATGTTATGGATACGGATGACACCGTCGCCATCGTCACGGGGGCCGCGTATGAAGAATGCGGCGGTGTGGAGACCCTCCAGCCAGCCCCTGAAGAGACTGTCACTCGAGAATCCATGCGTGATTACTCCTTGTTGGCCACGGCATCACTGTTTCGTCGGTCAGCCTGGGAGATGGCCAGAGGGTTCCCGGAGGGGTTGAGCATGGGGGAGGACTGGGTCTTCTGGATGCGCATCCTTCGACTCGGAGGCGTCGTCAAAATCCTGGATGAACCGACCGTGCGACGGCATTTGGGCGACCATCAAGTCACAGCGGGGCGCATCGACGTCCGGCAAAGTACGCGGGCGAAAGCACTAGTCCGATCGGAGAACTCTGACCTCTACACGGGGGAAGAGGTATCTCTCATCGAGCAGTTGAACGCGGCCGAGACGCAGTTGGCGTACTACCGCCATTCCTACCGCCATGTCGACCGCGCGAAGAGGACGTTCAAACGTTGGATCCGTCGGTAGGGCGCCATTCGCGGCTCACCACCAGTAGGGCCGTGTTCAGCAGCCCCCGGCTAAATCACGCATACACCGAGCGAACGCGCCCTCGGAGAACCGTTCGGCGTGCGCCTGCATCGCTGCCCGGTCCCAGTCATGCGCCAGCAGACGTTCCACCCCCTCGGCCACCGCCTCCACCGTCGGCTCCTGCACGAACAAGCCGTTGACGCCTTCCACGATGGTGTCCAGGTAGCCGCCGGCCCGCAGCGCCACGGTGGGCACGCCCCACGCACTCGCCTCGAGCGGCGTGATCCCGAAGTCCTCGTGGCTCGCGGCGATCAGTGCCGTCGCGTGCGCGTACGCCCACCGCAGCTGCGCGTCGGTGAGGTCCTGGCCGAACACCACGTCCTCCCCTGCCATTGCCCGCAGCCGGGCCTCCTCGGGGCCCTTACCAATCACCACGAGCGGCCGTCCAGCACGGGCCGCGGCCTCGATCGCCACGTCCACGTGTTTGTACGGCATGAGCCGCGCGACCGACAGCAGGAAACCGTCCTCCGCCAGCCGTTCGGCGCCCGGGATCGGCTCCTGCGGGCCCTCCGTGCTCACGGAGTGCGGCGGGAACACGAGGTCCACGCCGTCGAGCCCGTAGACGACTTCGATCCGCTCCTTCACCACCGTGGAGTTGGCCACATAGCGTGATCGACGCCGGACGGACGCGCGGTCCCACCTGCGCAGACCCGGGCGCAGCACGCGGGCGATCCGGCCCTTGATGCTGTCCCGGCCGCCCTCGCCCAGGTAGTCGTCCAGCAGGTACACCCAACGCGCCGGGGTGTGGCAGTAGACGAGCGTGGCGCCGTTGTAACGGAATCCATGCGCCCAGCCGGAGGTCGAGACGACGGCGACCGACTCCTTCACGTGCATCAGTGAGGAGGCCAGGGGCAGCAGCGGCAGTGCCCTCCGCGGGTCCTTCCGCAGCAGCCCGACCCGGTTCAGGGGCGAGGTGACGATGTGCGCGTCCTTGAACTCGGGGAACGTGCCCTCCGGGTCGTAGAACGTCGTGTAGATGGGCGCGTCCGGCCACATCCGGTGCAGGGCGAGCACCACCCGCTCCGCCCCGCCCTTCTGGGTGAGGTAGTCGTGGGCGATGGCGATCCGGCCGCGCGTCGTGTCGGTCATGGTGCTCCCCTCAGAACTGCCGGCGGGCACGCCCCGGCCGGGTGCGTCCGGTCTCCGCGGCGGCTTCGACCTGCAACGCGATCAGTTTTCGTGCAATCGGCGCCGGCAACACGGCAGCGGCACGCTCGACGACGGCGGAGCTGCACCGGATCGTGCGCTCCGTGCTCAGAGCGGCCACCGCCCGCACGGCGGCCCCCCACGGCCCGCCCGGGGCGCGGTCCCCGCCGAGTGCGTCCGCCCCGTGCTTGGCGATGAAGATCTGCCGGGCGGACCCGGAATGCAGAGCCCGGCGCGCCTTGGTGTAGGTGGTGACCGCCGCCGCGTGGTGACGGGTCTCCAGCTCCGGCCGGATCTCCACCGGATACCCGGCGGCATGGAGGCGGTAGCCGAAGTCCACGTCCTCCCAGCCATAGCGGCGGTAGTCCGGGTCGTAGCCGCCGAGCTCCGCATGGAGGGTGCGGGGGACGGACACGTTGCCCGCCCAGTGCCGCCACTGCTGCTCTGCCGTAAGGGCATAGGCATGGCGACGGTGCGCTTCGTCCTGGGCGTCACCGTAGACGCGCTGATAGGCGGAGTCCGGGAGGACATTGGCCGTCAATCCGATCACGCCGCCATGCCCGCCCGCGTGCGCGGCCACGTGGTCCCGGATGTAGTGGGGTCCGGGCTCCAGATCGTCGTCGGTGCGGATGAGGATGCGGCCGGACGTCGCGTCGGCACCTGCGTTGAGCGCGGCGACCCGTCCGCGGTTCTCGGGGAAGACGGTCCAGCTCAGGTCCAGGCCCGGGTGTTCCGCGGCCAACTGCGCGAGCACCGCTTCCGACCCGTCCACATCCCCGTCCACGACCACGTGGACCTCGAACGGCGGGGCGCCCTCCTGCGCGGCGAGGGCGCCGGCCAGGCGCGGCAACCGCTGGGCGCCGCCCCGGCTGGGGACGATCACGCTGGCCTCGGGGGTCAGGGGCGTCTCGGTCATGAGTCCTCCGCGGGGATCATAGGGACAGGTCATCCAGGAGCTCGGCGACGGCGGCGCGGCCGGCCTCGGGTGAGAACAGCGACTCCCAGCGGCGTCGCTGGGAGTGGGCCACCGCCCCCAGATCGATCGCTCGTACCGCCCGCAAGCAATTCGCGAGTGCGGCGGCGTCGCGCTGCGGAACAACGAAGGGGTGATCGCTGCCGACCACCTCGGGAACGGCCCCCGCATCGGAAGCCACCACCGGAACGCCCGCCGCCATCGCCTCGGCCGTCACCAGGCCGAAGACCTCGGCCCACTGCGACGGCACGGCCAGCACGTCCACGGTGGCCAGGAACTCACCGCTGTCCTGCCAGCCGAGCACCTGGACGTCCTCACCGGCTGCCTTCAGGGCGGTGGCGAGCCGGTCCGCCTCGTCCTCCGCCACGAATCGGCTCTCCCCCGCGACGCGGAACACGAAAGCACCCGGGTCGGTCTTCCGCAGCAGCGCGGCGGCCTCCAGCAGGGTGACGATGCCCTTGTCCTCGGACAGGCGGCCAAGGAATCCCACGGTCACCGGATCATCGGCACCGCGGGCCCGCCGTGTCTGCGGCGCCGTCGGGGCCGGAACCCAGTTGTGGAGCACGCGCGCCCCGCGGATGCGGTCCGCCGCGAATCGGGACGGCGCGAGGACCGCGAGCGCACCGGGACGCGCCAGGGCGGAGAACACGCGCAGAACCGGCTTCTCGGGTACCTGATGCAGGTGCACGATCCGGCGCCGCCGGCCGGCCAGTGCGGTGGCGGGCAGCAGCCCGTTGCACCACACGACGTCGTCCCCGCCGCGGCCTCGGTCCCAGGCCCGGAGAGCGCGCAGGTACCCCAGGCGTCCGGGCCTACCCACGCGGACCACGTCGAAGCCGTCCGCGGCCAGACGATCGGCGGTCTCGGCCGGGTGCGCCGGGGCCACGACGCCCACGTCCCGACCGAGCTCGCGCAGGGCCGTGGCGAGGTGGTGCAGCATCACCTCGCCGCCACCCACTTCGCCCTGGTTTGCCAGGATCCAGATGCGTCCGGTCATCCTGAGGTCTTCCCCACCCGGCGCCCGAGCACCTCGAGGGTCGCCTCCGCGGTCACCCGGGCCATCGTCTCCACGTCGCCCACGCGCACCTCGCCCGGGCCGTCGGCGGCGGCACGCACGACGGCGTCGGCGATGGCCGCCGGCGTGGTCTCGTGGACCAGGCGCTCAGGCGGCAGGATCTCTCCGTTGCCGCCCACGTCCGTGGCGACGGCGGGCAGGCCCGCGGCCGCAGCGTCGAGCAGGGTGTAGCTGAGGTTCTCCCACGCGGAGAGCTGCACCAGCACGTCGTGCTCGGCCATGGTGCCCCACGGCTCCACGAAGCCGGGCAGGTCGACCGCATCCGCGACACCGAGGTCCTCGGCCTGAGCGCGCAGCGCCGCCGCGAGCGGCCCGGTGCCGGCCAGCGTCAACCGCGTCCCGGGGTC
>NZ_KV825290.1:0-5203 GCF_001816085.1 Micrococcus sp. HMSC31B01 | reverse complement strand
CCCCGCCGTCGTCATGCCAGGCGCGGCGCCCCGCCTCCCGTCAGGGACGGACCGGCCCGCGGCCCTTGCCGGGGTGCTCCGGGCCGTGGCCCTTGCCCGGGTGGTCGCCGCCGTGGCCCGGGGTCGCGCCCACGCAGCGCAGCCACTCGCGCACGGAGTTCGCGGGCTTGCCCGGCACGCCGCGCGGATCGGTCACGCCGTCGCAGGTCTCGCCCGGGGAGGGCTCCGGCTCGGGGGTCGGCTCGGTCACGGGCGCGTCGAGCTGGAGGCCCACCAGGATCGGGTTGTGGTCCGAGGACCGCCACTGGTCCGCGGAGTACAGGTCCTCGGCCACGTAGTTGTGGCGCGAGTACTCCAGTGCCACGGATTCGTTCGCGTTGATCATCCAGATGTCCTGGCCGGTGATCGCCGTCGCCGCCGACGGCGAGGCGTAGATCCCGTCCAGGCTGCCGACGGCGCCGCCGAACGCGTACGAGTACTCGCCCGTGAGCGCGCCCTGCGAGACGTACCCGGCCGCCTCGAGCACGCGGATCGGGTCCTCCTTCTCGTAGGCGTTGAAGTCGCCCATGAGCAGGACGCGGTCGGTGCCGGTCTCGGCCTTCATGCGCTCGGCGAAGGCCACGAGGGCCTCGGCCTGGCCCACGCGGTCCGCGTTGTACGCGCCCTGGCCGTCGCCCGCGTCCACGTTGTCCCCGGTCGCACCGGAGCCGCCCTTGGACTTGAAGTGGTTGGTGATCGCCACGAACTCGGTGCCGGCCGCCCCCTCGGACGTGCCGTCGGCGGCGCGGAACAGCTGCGCCATCGGCTCGCGGGCGTTGTCGAAGTTCGTCTGGTCGTCCAGGATCACCGACTCGCCCACCGGGGTGACCTCGGCCGGCTGGTAGATGAACGCGGAGCGGATGACGTCCTCGTCCGCGAGCGCAGGACGGGTGGCCGGGGAGGCCACGTAGGCCCAGCGCTGCTCGCCGGCCTGCGCGTTGAGGGCCTCCACGAGGTGGGCCAGCGCGTGGTCCCGGTCGAGGCCGAACTTCTCGGAGTTCTCGATCTCCTCGAGCGCGACCACCGAGGTGCCGAGGCCGTTGATCGCGGCCGCGATCTTCTCCTGCTGGCGGGCGAACGCCTCGGAGGTGTAGGCGCCGCGCGGCAGGCAGCCGTTCGTGGTGACGGGGGTGCCGGCGCGGTCGCGGTAGGCGCTGCAGCCGGCCACGTCCTGGCCCAGGGTCGTGAAGTAGTTGAGCACGTTGAAGCTGCCGACGGTGACGTTGCCGCCGACCGCCTCGGGGGCGGCCTCGGCCGGGCGGGTGTCCTCGATCGTCACGGGCTGGACGGCGGCCGCCGTGGCGTCGGTGAGGTGGCCCAGCGGCTGGAAGGACCACGCGTCGAAGCGCCAGTCGAGGATGACCCCGGTGGTGAACTCCAGGCCCGCGCCCACGCGCACCGGCTGGTCCGCGTCCAGGTACGGCAGCGGGTTCTGGTTGCCCGGCGAGCGCATGAAGTTCGTGGCGGCCCCGTCGTCGAGCACGATCAGCTGCTGCGCGTTGGCGGCCGCGACGGCCTGTGCCTCGGCGCCGGGCCGGGCCACCGACGTCGGGTTGTCCAGCGGCTTCGTGCCGGGGACGATGCCGAGGGAGCCGTACTGGTTGAGGGAGTGGTTGTCCGTGACCGTCCAGTCGCCCTGCGGGGCGAGGACCATGCCCTCGAGTGCCTCACGGTCGGCCTCCTCCAGCGGGAACTCCACCGGCGTGGGGGCCACGGCGCCGGGCTCGGCGACCGGCAGCACGCCGCCGGCGGCGACCTTGATCTGCGTGAGGCCGTAGTGCTCGGCCGCTTCGCCCGTGACCTGGACGTGGTCGCCGAGCGTCACGGAGCCGACCGTGTCCGGCGAGTACACGAACACGCCGTCGGAGGCGCCCGGGGTGGCGTCGGGGGTGTCGCCGCCGGTGCCGGCGGTCTGGATGTAGTAGCCGTCGTAGCCGCCCGTGGAGTACACGGCGGTGACGACGCCGGTGGTGGTCACCTGGCGCCCGGCGTACGGGGTGGCCGTGCCGGTGCCCTGGAGCTGGGCGATGGTGATCCGCTCGGCCGGGGTCGGCTGCGGCTCGGGCTCCGGGGTCGGCTCGCCGCCGGTGGCGGCGGCGTTGGTCGGGGTGACCTGGTCGGTGACGGTGAAGTCGGCGCTGTTGTCGTCCGTGTCCACGCCGTTCGTGCGCGTGAGGGACTTCGGGTCCGAGTTGGCCGAGGGGGCGCCGGCGGCCGCCGTCTCGAAGGTGTTGGTGGCCCCGTAGCCGAGCACGTCCGCGACGCTCGGCACCTGGCCGGTCACCACGGAGCCGACCGGCAGGTCCGTCACGGTGCCCGCCTGGCGCGCGAGCACGATCGTGCCCTTCGTGCCCGCGGGGTTGAACGCCCCGCCGGCCACGAGGTCCGCCTGCGGCAGGGCGGCGCCCGCGGTGCCGTTGGAGCCGCCGGAGACCAGGAAGTGGCCCTGCGCGGGCACCGTGCCGGACAGCGCGACCGTGCCCTGGGTCGCGGCCGTGCCGGCGGCGGAGCGGTACTGCAGGGACCAGCCATCGAGGCTGATCGGCTGGTCGGTGGGGTTGTAGAGCTCCACGAACTTGTGGGTGTACACGGCGTTCGCGGAGCCGCCGTTGGTGTACACCTCGTTGATGACGAGGGAGTCGCCGGCCGGGCTGGCCTGAGAGGGCAGGGCCACGGCGGGGGCGAGCAGGGCCAGGGCGGCGGTGGTCACCGCGGTGCGCGCGGCGAAGCGGGGCAGGGGGGTCATGTCGTCCTCAGTCTCGATCTCTCTCGATGGGTCAGCGCGGCAGGCCCGCGGCGGTCAGCCAGGCCTGGGCGGAGAAGACGGGGTGCGTGGCGGCGCCGCGCTGCACTCCACGGCCCTTGCCCGGGTGGTCCTCGCCCTTCACGCGGCCCTTGCCCGGGTGGTCGGCGCCCTTGTCATGGCCCTTGCCATGACCCTTGCCCGGGTGGGTCGGGGCGGGCTGCTCCGGCTCGGTGGGGGCCGGGGCCGCGGTGACCTCGAGGGCATGGCGCACCACGGTCGTGCCGCCGTCGGCGTAGCGCACGGTCATCACGAGCTCGCCCGTGCCCGCGGCGGCGGGGGCGGTGATCCCGGAGAGCGTGACGGTCTCGGAACCCGCGGGGACCGCCACGGTGCCCAGGGCGGTCTCGGCGCCGTCAGCCGTGCGGAAGGCGACGTCGACCGCGGTCGCCGCGGGGGCGCCGTCGGAGTCCACCACGAGGTCCCCGAGGGTCAGGCCGACGGCCTGCCCGGCCTCGACCGAGGCGGGGGCGTCGGTGACCGGCACGCCGTTCTTGCCGAAGTCCGGGGCGACGGCGCCGTGGGCCGCGTCCTGGGCGCGGGCGTAGTCCGTGATCGCCTGGGAGTCCAGCAGGCCCATGTTCACGAAGTTCTGGCGGCCGGTCGCGAAGGCGGTGTAGCCGTCGGGGGCCTTGGTCGGGTCCCCGAGCGTCGTCCAGGTGTCGTCGGACAGGAACGACTGGCTGGCCACCGTGTACATGCGGTCCGCCTGGAGGGGCTCGCCGTCGATCCACACGCCGGTCACCTTGTCCCCCTGCGGGCGGGACTCGTCGTAGGTCCAGGTCAGCTCCTCGGACCAGCCGAGGGTGAACTTGCGCACGTCGTTCCGCCAGTTCTCCTCGAGGGCCAGCTTGATGGAGGAGCCCGGGATGTCGAAGTAGGTGATGGCGTTGCCGAACGGCGCCATGTCGAGCAGCTCGCCCAGGGTGAGGCGACCGACGAGGTCGGCCGGCTTGGCCGGGAACGCGCCGCCGTCGGTGAAGCGGTCCGTCAGCAGCTCGGAGCGCAGGCCGCCGGGGTTGGTCACGCCGAGGTCCACCTCGGGGTTCGCCTGCTCGGCGGCGTGCTTGACGGCGTCGCCCACCCAGGTGCCCAGGGTGGTCTCGGCGGCGCGCGTGCCGCCGGCCTTCCAGGACCCGCCGGCGTCGATCAGCTTCTGGTAGTCGGTGGTGATGGAGGCGGACAGGTCGGCCACGACCTCGCCCTGCAGGTCCTCGAAGACCGCGACGGCCTCCTGCTCGATCGCGTACACCTGGGCGGTGACGGGGGATTCCGCGGCGGCCTCGGCGGGGGCCTGCGTGGACCGGGCCAGCAGGCGCGGGGTGAGCCCGGTGATCTGGCCGTCGGCGCCCACGGTCAGCTCGACGGCGGCCAGGTGGCTGCCGGAGGCGCCCGCCTGGATCACGGGGCGGTGGGCGCCGCCGGCCGTGGTGTCGTACTGGTAGAGCTGGTGGGTGTGGGCGTTGAAGATGACGTCCACGGCGGAGGAGGTCTCGCCGACGATGCGGTCGAACTCGGCCCGGGCCGCCCGCTCGGCGGCCAGTTCGCCCGCGCCGGCGGCGCCGTCGTGGTACGAGGCCACGATCACGTCGGCGGCGTCCTGGGCCTCCAGCTCGTCCGCGACCGCGTTCACGGCGGCGACCTCGTCGAGCACCTCGTTGCCCTCCAGGCCCGCACCGGTGGTGGTCGCGTACAGCTCGTTGGGGGAGGCGCCGATGACGGCGACGCGCACGCCGTCGACGTCGAAGACGGCGTGCGAGGTGAGGACGGGCTCCTTGCTCGTCGGGTCCACCAGGTTGGCGGAGAGCACCGGGAACTGGGCCCGGGACTCCACGCGGCCCTGCAGGTCGTCCAGGCCCTTGTCGAACTCGTGGTTGCCGGCGGTCAGCGAGGCCAGGCCGAGCGCGTTCATCACGTCGATCGTCGGGTTGTCCTGCTGCACGTTGGACACGGACTTCGAGCCGCCGATCAGGTCGCCGGCGCTGGTCAGCAGCGTGGAGCCGGCGCCGTGCTCGGCCTCGAACGCGGTGCGGTAGTCCTCCACGGTGTCCGCGAACTGCGTGCCGATGTAGTCCGTGGACAGCGCGCCGTGGAAGTCGTTGAAGGACAGGATCGAGATGGTGGTCTCGTCCGCGGCGGCCGTCTCGACGGCCAGGGCTGGCGCCGCGCTCGCGGGCGCGAGGACGAGGACGGTGCAGGCGGCCGTGGTGACGGCACGGCGGCGGAACAGGCTGGGCATGGCTCTCCCCGGGTGCGTGATGACAGAGGTGCGCCGCCGGTGGACGGCGGGGTGGCGCGCGCAGTCCACCACATCCAGGTGGCTTCCAGGTGAACGAGAGGCGGCGGGCCGTCCGGCCCGCC
>NZ_KV825289.1:0-1625 GCF_001816085.1 Micrococcus sp. HMSC31B01 | reverse complement strand
GCGGAGCTGTTCGCGCTGGTGCGCCGGGCCCGGGCGGCGGGGCTGGACCCCGAACGGGCCCTGCGCACCACGGTGGCCCGGGTGCGTGCGGGGGACTGGTCGGCGCTGCGTCCGTCCGGCTGACGCGACGCCGCTCCGGCCCGGCCGCAGTTCCGACCGCGCCCCAGCGACATCGCAGCAGGGGGGAACGGCGGTCTTGTCGCCGGCGCGCGGCCGACTGGAACCTGAGGTCCCCGCTAGGCTGAGGCCGTGTCCACGCCGCGGGCACGACTTCCGACTTCGATTGAAGGAGACCCGTCCATGGCCCTGATCGACGCCATCCACGCTCGCGAGATCCTCGACTCGCGCGGCAACCCCACCGTCGAGGTGGAGGTCCTGCTCACCGACGGCTCCCTGGGCCGCGCGGCCGTGCCCTCGGGCGCGTCCACCGGCGAGTTCGAGGCGGTCGAGCGCCGTGACGGGGACAAGAAGCGCTACGGCGGCAAGGGTGTGCTGGACGCCGTCGCCGCGGTCGAGGGCATCGCGGAGGAGCTCGAGGGCGAGTTCGCCGCGGACCAGCGCGCCGTGGACCGCGCGATGCGGGACCTGGACGGCACCCCCAACAAGGGCAAGCTGGGCGCGAACGCGATCCTGGGCGTGTCGATGGCCGTCGCCGTGGCCGCCGCGCAGGCCTCCGACCTCATGCTCTACAAGTACCTGGGCGGCCCGAACGCCCACGTGCTGCCCGTGCCGATGATGAACATCCTCAACGGCGGCGCCCACGCGGACTCCAACGTGGACATCCAGGAGTTCATGATCGCCCCGATCGGCGCCCCGTCCTTCCGCGAGGCCCTGCGCTGGGGCACCGAGGTCTACCACGCCCTGAAGACCGTGCTGCAGGAGAAGGGCCTGTCCACCGGCCTGGGCGACGAGGGCGGGTTCGCCCCGTCCCTGGAGTCCAACCGCGCCGCCCTGGACCTCATCGCCGAGGCCGTGACGAAGGCCGGCTACCGCCTGGGCGAGGACATCGCGCTGGCGCTGGACGTCGCCTCCTCCGAGTTCTTCGACAACGGCTCCTACACCTTCGAGGGCCAGCAGCGCTCCGCCGAGGAGATGGCCGCCTACTACACCGAGCTGGTGGACAACTACCCGATCGTCTCCATCGAGGACCCGCTCGACGAGGACGACTGGGACGGCTGGCAGCACCTGACCGCGCAGCTGGGCGATCGCGTCCAGCTGGTGGGCGACGACCTGTTCGTCACCAACGTGGAGCGGCTGCAGCGCGGCATCGACGAGAAGGCCGGCAACGCCCTGCTCGTGAAGGTCAACCAGATCGGCTCCCTGACCGAGACCTTCGACGCGATCGCCCTGGCCCAGCGCCACATGTTCCACTGCATGATCTCGCACCGCTCGGGCGAGACCGAGGACACGTTCATCGCGGACCTCGCGGTGGCCACCAACGCCGGCCAGATCAAGACCGGCGCCCCGGCCCGCTCGGACCGCGTGGCCAAGTACAACCAGCTGCTGCGCATCGAGGAGGACCTGGCCGACGCCGCCGTCTACGCGGGCCGCTCCGCCTTCCCGCGCTTCCGCGGCTGACCGTCCCCGACGACGACGCGCGGGCCCGCCCGGATCCTTCCGGGCGG
>NZ_KV825288.1:0-2568 GCF_001816085.1 Micrococcus sp. HMSC31B01 | reverse complement strand
GCCGTCGGCGGTGGCGACGGGCACGAACTGGCCGGAGACGTACGCCGCACGGCCGGAGAGCAGGAACGCCAGCGCGCCGGCCGCACCGGGGGCGGTGAGCGGCACACCCTCGCCCAGGACCAGGCCGTTGGCCGTGCCGCCGCGACGCATCTCGTGCGCGATGGAGCGGGTCAGGCCCGTCACGCCCTGGCGGGCGGCGCGCAGGGTCGGGTCCGTGGCGGCCTCGGGGTCCTCGAACACGGTCACCACGCGCGAGGAGGAGCCCAGCGAGCGCAGCGCGCCGCCGATCTCCAGCGCCACCGCGCCGAGGTCCGCGGGCGTGGCGACCCCGTCGAAGCACGCGACGATCGCCGCGTGGCGGGCGCCCTCCCGGGGGGCGTCGGCGACCTCGAGGCCCCACGAGGCCAAGAGGGTGCGGGCGTCCGCGGCTGCGGGGGTCGCGCCCAGGACGAGAACGGAGCCGGGCAGCACGGGGTCGCCGGGGGTGTGCCGGCGCAGCTCGACGGGCTGAGGCAGGCCCAGGGCGCCGGTGAGGCGGCGGCCCAGGGGCGAGGCGACGAAGGTGCCGTAACGGTCGGTCATGGTCGGTCCTCTCGGGTCGGGTCGGTCGGGGCTCAGCGGCCGCGGAGCAGGGCGACGATGCCCTGGCCGCCGGCGGCACAGACGGAGATGAGGCCGAGGGAGCCCTCCCCCTTCTCGTGCAGCATCTTGGCCAGCAGGGCGACGATGCGGCCGCCGGTCGCGGCGAAGGGGTGACCCGCCGCCAACGAGGAGCCGTGCACGTTGAGCCGGGCGCGGTCCACCGAGCCCAGCGCACCCGGCAGCCCGAGGCGCTCGCGGCAGTACTCCTCGTCCTCCCAGGCGGCGAGGGTGGACAGGACGGTGCCGGCGAACGCCTCGTGGATCTCCACGAAGTCGAGGTCGTCGAGGGTGAGCCCGTGCCGGGCCAGCAGGCGCGGGACGGCGTAGGCCGGGGCCATGAGCAGGCCCTCGTGCCCGTCGACGAAGTCCACGGCGGCGTTCTCCATGTCCACGAACTCGGCGAGCACGGGAAGCCCGCGCTCGGCGGCCCACTCCTCGGAGGAGAGCAGCACCGCGGAGGCGCCGTCGGTGAGCGGGGTGGAGTTGGCGGCCGTCATGGTCGCCTCGTCCCCCAGCTGGCGACCGAACGCGGGCTTCAGGCCGGCCAGCTTCTCCGGCGTGGAGTCGGGGCGGAGGTTGTTGTCGCGGGCCAGGCCGTGGAACGGGGTCACCAGATCGTCCATGTACCCGGCGGCGTACGCGGCGCCGAGGTTCCGGTGGGAGGCCGCGGCGAGCTCGTCCTGGGCCTGACGGGTGATGCCCCACTTGTGGGTGGTCAGGGCCTGGTGCTCGCCCATGGACATGCCGGTGCGCGGCTCGCCCGCACCGGCCGGCTCGGGCACGAGCTGCCCGGGGCGCAGCTGGGCGAGGGCGCGCAGGCGGTCCTTCATGGTCTTGGCGGTGTTCAGCTGCAGCAGCACGCGGCGCGCACCGTCGGAGAGCGAGACGGGTGCGTCCGAGATCGAGTCCACGCCGCCGCCGATGGCGGAGTCGAGCTGACCGAGCCGGATCTTGTTGGCCAGGGTGCCCAGGGCCTCCATGCCGGTGGCGCAGGCCACCTGGACGTCGGCGGCCGGGGTCGCGGCGGAGAGCGCGGAGCCCAGGACGGCCTCGCGGGTGAGGTTGAAGTTGCGCGGGTGCTTGAGGACGGCGCCGGCGGTGACCTGACCGAGGCGCTCGCCCTGGAGCCCGAACCGCGCGACGAGGCCGTCGAGCGTGGCCGTGAGCATCTCCTGGTTCCCGACCTCGGCATAGGCGGTGTTGGCACGGGCGAAGGGGATGCGGTTGCCGCCCAGGATGACGGCGGGGCGCAGCGCTCCACCGGCGACGGCGGGGCGGGAGGCGGTCTCGGACGCGGGGGTCTCGTGGTGGGTCATGACGGTCCTCTCGACGGCGGGCCCACCGCCGACGCGGCGGGGGCGTTGTCACCCCGGACGATACGGACGATACGGACGTCGGCGGGGTGGGTGACTGTGATCCACAGTACCTGATACGCTCGGTTTCGTGAATCCCGTCACGTCCACCGCCCGGGACGGTCGCAGCGTCCGCTGGGACCGGCACCGCGCCGAGCGCCGTCTGGAACTGGTCCGGGCCGCCCGGTCGGCCGTGCACGCCCTGGGCGCACACGCCTCGATGGAGGAGATCGCGTCCCACGCGGGCACCTCCAAGACCGTCTACTACCGCTATTTCGGCGACCGCGAGGGCCTGCGCCTGGCGGTGTCCGAGCGGGTCACCGCCCACATGGAGCGCCGCCTGCTCGAGGTCGCGGACGAACCGGTCTCCGAACCCGAGGCGCTGCGTCGCATGGTCGAGGTGTATCTCACGGTCGCGGCGACGTCGCCCGAGGTGTACGCGTTCGCCGTCGCCCCGTCCCCCGCCGCGGCCGAGGCCCCTGTGCTGGGCCCGTTCCTCGAGCGCGTCTACGCCATGCTCGAGTCGGGCCTGGCGCGCGGGATGGCCGCGCGGGGCCACGCCCCGGCGCCGGCG
>NZ_KV825287.1:0-883 GCF_001816085.1 Micrococcus sp. HMSC31B01 | reverse complement strand
GGCGCCCCTCCTTGAGAGGGGCGCCGCCGTCGTCGTGCCTCGGGGGTGGGGGCGACCCGGGTCACGGGAAATCGCGGATTCTCGCGGTTCAGGGGGCGATTCGCCCGCGGAGAGGTGGTACGTTCACAACTGGCAGCCCGGTCCGAACGGCCCGGGAACCGTAACCGACGTCCCATAGGGAGGACCCATGGCCATGAACCGCAAGGAACTCGTCGCCGCCGTCGCCGAGCGCTCCGGCAACACCCAGGCCGCCGTCAGCGATGTGCTGGACGCCCTCTTCGAGGTGTTCACCGCCCAGGTCAAGAAGGGCGAGAAGGTCTCGATCCCGGGCTGGCTGGCCGTGGAGCGCACCGAGCGCAAGGAGCGCACCGGCCGCAACCCGCGCACCGGCGAGGAGATCACCATCCCGGCCGGCCACTCCGTGAAGGTGACCGCCGGCTCCAAGCTCAAGGCAGCCGCCTCCGAGTGATCCCGGTCGCGGTGCGCGTCCCCGGACCCACGCCGCACGCCGCAGGACGGGCGTCCCACCCTCGGGTGGGGCGCCCGTCGTCGTCTCCGGCCGCGTAGGATGGGCGGACGATCGTCCGGCCGACGTGGACCGGGGCCGTCAGGAGAGGAGTCGTGGCATGCGCAGCGCCGTCGCCGCCGCTCCGTGGGCCCCGTCCGGCCTCGAGGACGCCCCTCCGCGCGTCGTGCGTGGGCCGGCCCGTCTGGCCCGGGGCTGGGCCGGGTCCCTGGCGATGACCGCCCTGGCCGCGCTGTTCCACACCGCCGCCGAGCCCGGCCACGGGTTCCCCGAGGTCGGCGTGGTCGCCTTCGCGGCCGTCCTCGCCGCCCCGCTCTGCACCGCCCTGGCGGGCCGCGCCCTCTCGCTGTGGCGCAC
>NZ_KV825286.1:0-2234 GCF_001816085.1 Micrococcus sp. HMSC31B01 | reverse complement strand
GCCCGCCGCGAGCTCGCCCGCCTCCCGGGCGGGGGCCTCGGCGGCGGGCACATTCGGGGCGGAGTCCGCGGCGACGTCGACCATCCGGCCGGCGAGGAGCGCGGTGAGGCCCCCGGCCAGGACCAGCGCGCCGAGCACGCCGAACAGCGCGATGACGAACGCCAGGGGCGAGCGTCGTGCGCGCGGCGGCCAGCCCGGCGGCGTCACGCTCAGCCCCGGGCGGCCGCCAGGGCGGCCTCGTAGTCCGGCTCCTCGGAGATCTCGGGAACGAGCTGGGCATGACGGACCACGCCGTCGGCATCGACCACGACGACGGCGCGGGCCAGCAGGCCCTCGAGCGGACCGTCGGTCATGCGCACGCCGTAGTCGTCGCCGAAGGACGAACGGAACACGGAGCCGCTGCGGACGTGGTCGATGCCCTCGACCGAGCAGAAGCGTGCGGCGGCGAACGGCAGGTCCGCGGACACGGCCACGACGGTGGTGTCCTCGAGGTCCGCGACGCGGGAGTTGAACTCGCGGACGGAGGCGGCGCACACGCCCGTGTCCAGGGACGGGAAGATGTTCAGGATCACGCGGCGGCCGCGCAGCTCCCGCAGGGTCACCGGGGACAGGTCCGCCCCGGTGAGGGTGAAGTCGGGGGCGGGGGCACCCACCGGGGGCAGCTCACCGACGGTGTGGACGGGGGTGCTCTTCATGTGGGTCGTCGCCATGGGGACAGCCTAGGATGGGCGCGGCCGGACGGGAGCACTCCGCGCCCGGCTCGGCGGACGGCGAACACGGAGGTACCGACCATGACCGAGCCCATGACGTCCAACGTCACCGACACGGCGCTGCTGTTCGAGGGCGGGGGGATGCGCGCCGCGCTCACCTCGGCCGTGGTGGCGGAGCTGCTGCGCCAGCGGATCCACGTGGACTTCGTGGCCGGCATCTCGGCGGGCTCGTCCAACGCCGTGAACTACCTGTCCCGCGACCCGGCCCGCGCGCGGCGCTCGTTCGTGGACTTCGCCGACGATCCTCGGTTCGGCAACTGGCTGAGCTTCGTGCGCGGCAAGGGCCTGTTCAACGCCGAGTACATCTACGAGCACGCCGGCCTGCCCGAGGCGGACCTGCCCTACGACTTCGCCACGTTCCGCGCGAACCCCGCCCGGCTCGTGCTGGGCGGGTTCGACGCCGCGAGCGGCGAGACCCGCTGGTGGGACCGCTCCGACATGACCACCCTGACCGATCTGATGGTCCGCGTCCGCGCGTCGTCCACGATGCCGGTCCTCATGCCCCCGGTGCACGCCGAGGGCACCGTGTTCGTGGACGGCGCCCTCGGCGTGGACGGCGGGATCCCGCTGACCGCGGCGGAGGACGCGGGGTTCGAGAAGGTCCTCGTGGTCCTGACCCGGGAGCGCGGGTACGTGAAGCGGCCCGAGCGGTTCCCCTCGTTCTACCAGCGCACCTTCCGGCGCTACCCCGCCGTCGCGGACGCCCTGCTCACGCGCTGGCGCCGGTACAACGCGACCCGCGAGCGCCTGTTCGAGATGGAGCGGCAGGGACGGGCCTATCTGTTCGTGCCCGCGACCATGCCCATCTCCAACGGCGAGCGGTCCGTGGCCAAGCTGGCCGCCGCCCACGAGCTCGGCCTGGACCAGGTGCGCCGCGAGATGCCGGCGATCCGCGCGTTCCTGGGGCTGCCGGCGTCCCGCTGAGCCGCGCCTGCTCCGAGCGGTGGGTCAGGCCTCGGCGCGGGCGGCCGAGTCCGGCAGGCCGAACACCGAGTCGAACGCGTAGGCGTACACCGCGGCGTAGACGAGGAAGAACACGAGCAGGCCGGCCTCGATGAGGAACGCCTCCCCCAGCCCGATGCCGAGGATCAGCGCCACCGCGGGCACGAGGAACACGATCAGCCCGCCCTCGAAGCCGACGGCGTGGGCCACGCGCACCCACCAGGGTCGGCCCGTGATCCCGAGGCGGCGTTCGAGGGTCTCGAACACCGAGTTGAACACGATGTTCCACAGCAGGGCCACGGTCGAGGACACCACCGCCACGGCGAGCGAGGGCCCGCCGCCGTTGCCGAGCGCCGCCAGGATCCCGGTGGTGAAGAGGATGGCGAGCAGCTCGAAGACCACCGCGTAGACCACGCGGCGCAGCAGGGGCGTCTGGAACACGCGGCGGCGGACGAGCGCGTCCCGGCCTCCCGGGCCACGCGGCACGTCGGAGGGCGGCGCCGACGCGGGGTCGACGCCCGG
>NZ_KV825285.1:0-1798 GCF_001816085.1 Micrococcus sp. HMSC31B01 | reverse complement strand
GCCGCCGTGCCCGGCTCCTCCGGCGCCGGCGGCGTGCCTCCGGGCCCCGCGACGAGCGCGATGGGCGTCGTGGCCCGCCACGACGACCTGGGCGGCGAGCCGGTGCTCGCCTTCCGCGACGTGGACGTGAAGTTCGCGACCGAGTTCGGCGAGGTGCACGCGGTCAAGGGCGTGACGTTCGACGTCAAGCCCGGCGAGGTCGTCGCCCTCGTGGGCGAGTCCGGCTCCGGCAAGTCCGTCACGAGCGCCACCGCCATGGGCCTGCTCCCGGGCAATGCGGACATCACCGGCTCCGTGCAGCTGGCCGGCCGCGAGGTGCTCACCATGACCCCGGGGCAGCTGCGCGACATCCGCGGCGACGAGGTGGCGATGGTGTTCCAGGAGCCCATGACGGCCCTGAACCCCGTCCTCACCGTGGGCGACCAGCTCACGGAGGCCCTCGAGCTGCACGGCATCGCCTACGGCACCGAGGCGGACAAGCGCGCCGTCGAGCTGCTCACCATGGTGGGCATCCCCGACGCCGCCACCCGGCTCAAGCAGTACCCCCACCAGTTCTCGGGCGGCCAGCGCCAGCGCATCGTCATCGCGATGGCGATCAGCTGCTCGCCGAAGGTGATCATCGCGGACGAGCCCACCACGGCGCTCGACGTGACGGTCCAGGCCGAGATCCTGGAGCTGCTGCGCTCCCTGAAGAACAAGATGAACACCGGCATCCTGCTCATCACGCACAACATGGGCGTGGTGGCGGACATGGCGGACCGGGTGTGCGTGATGCTCCACGGCGAGCTCGTGGAGCAGGGCTCGGTGCACCAGGTGCTCCAGCACGCCCGGCACCCGTACACCCAGAAGCTGCTCTCGGCGGTGCCGCGCCTCGGCGAGCCCCTCGAGGTGGCGGAGCCGGAGCCGGTCACGGCCACGCAGACGCAGGCCCGGTACGCGATCGAGGCGGAGAACCTCCACCTCGAGTACGACCACCGCGGCAAGAAGAACCGCGTGGTCCACGACGTCAGCTTCCAGGTGGCCCCGGGCGAGATCCTGGGCCTGGTGGGCGAGTCCGGCTCGGGCAAGTCCACCATCGCCAAGTCGGTGCTCGGCCTGCTCACCATCGCGGAGGGCTCGCTGCGCATCCAGGGCCACGACCTGGCGACGATGCCCAAGGCCGAGCAGCGCGCCCTGCGCAAGAACATCGGCGTGGTCTTCCAGGACCCGGCGGCCTCGCTGGACCCGCGGTTCCCGATCGGCGACATCATCACCGAGCCGATGGTCGTGCACAAGGTGGGGGACCGGCGCTCGCGCCTGGCCCGCGCCGAGGAGCTGCTGGACGCGGTGCGTCTGCCGCGCTCCGTGGTGAACCGGTACCCGCACGAGCTCTCCGGCGGTCAGCGCCAGCGCATCTCCATCGCCCGCGCCCTGACCCTGGACCCCCAGGTGCTCATCGCGGACGAGCCGACCTCGGCCCTGGACGTGTCCGTCCAGGCCGCCGTGCTGGACATGTTCGCGGAGCTGCAGCAGCGCTACGAGTTCGCGTGCCTGTTCGTGTCCCACGACCTCGCGGTGGTGGACATGCTGGCCCACAAGGTGCTCGTCCTCAAGGACGGCCGCCAGGTGGAGCAGGGCCCCACGGAGGAGGTGCTCCACCGTCCGAAGGAGGAGTACACCCGTCGCCTCCTGGCGGCGGCGCCCGTGCCGGACCCGGACCAGCAGGCGGAGCGTCGCCAGGAGCGCCGCGAGTTCCTCGCCTCCCTCGGCGAGGGCGTCTACTGACCGCGCGGGTCGGCGGCGGGCGCGTCCCGCCGCC
>NZ_KV825284.1:0-2943 GCF_001816085.1 Micrococcus sp. HMSC31B01 | reverse complement strand
ACCCCGGGACCGTACGGTCCCGGGGTCTTCGTTCCGGTGGCAGATACTGGATTCGAACCAGTGAAGGCAGTGCCAGCTGATTTACAGTCAGCCCCCTTTGGCCGCTCGGGAAATCTGCCGTGCCACCCGGCGGCTGCTGGGCGTCTCGAGGACGACCGCACCGGTCGGGCGAGAGTCGACTGTACAGCATCTCCGCGCCACGCCGCCAATCGGCCCGGGACCGCGTCCGTCGTCCCCGGTAGGCTGGCCCGCAGAGCGCTCCGCGCGGCCCTGCAGTGGCCGTCGACGACGGGCGCACCCCGTCCGCAGACCCTGAAGGAGAGCACCCGTGGCCAGCGATTCCACGTTCGACATCGTCAGCAAGGTGGACAGCCAGGAGGTGTCCAACGCCCTGAACCAGGCGCAGAAGGAGATCGCCCAGCGCTACGACTTCAAGGGCGTCGGCGCCGAGATCGACTTCTCCGGCGAGAAGATCCTCATGAAGGCCTCCTCCGAGGAGCGCGTCAAGGCCGTCAAGGACGTGTTCGAGTCCAAGCTCGTCAAGCGCGGCATCTCCCTCAAGTCCCTCGACGCCGGCGCCCCGTTCGCCTCCGGCAAGGAGTACCGCATCGAGGCGACCATGAAGGAGGGCATCGACCAGCCCACCGCGAAGAAGATCACCAAGCTGATCCGCGACGAGGGCCCCAAGTCCGTCAAGGCCCAGATCCAGGGGGACGAGCTGCGCGTGTCCTCCAAGTCCCGCGACGACCTGCAGTCGGTCATCGCGATGCTCAAGGACTTCGAGGACGCGGACCTGCAGTTCGTGAACTTCCGCTGATCCGCACGCCGTCTCCCCTCCGAGCCCACCAGGAGTCCCCATGCTGTACCTGATCGACCCTCGCGGGGCCGTGTGGTCCGCCGACACCACGATCGGCCGGGCGCGGGCCCGGGCCCGCGTGGACGGCCGCCCGGTCGACGACCTGAAGTTCACCAAGGCCGCCATGCTCCTGACCTTCGAGGACCATGTGGACCTCGCGCTGCGTCACGGCATCGCCGCCCCGCGCGGCCTCCTCCTCGACCACGGGTTCGTGGCCCAGGTGCTCGCCCCCGCGAACCTGAAGGCCCAGCGCGCCAACCAGGACGCGATCGCCGAGCAGCTCGCGGTGGTGGAGCGTCGCACGGAGGACGTCGGATCGCTGCGCTCCCACCGGCACGCGGCCGCCTACGAGGGCGCGGACCAGGATCTGGAGCGCCGCATCAAGAAGGCGGAGGAGGCGGCCCGCGAGACGCTCCAGGCGGCCCCGGACGAGGACCTCGTCCGCCACTGGACGCGCCTGGGCGGCGCGGTGCCGGCCACGCTCCAGGCCGACCGCGACCGCTGACCCGCCGGCCGCCGTCGTCGTGGTGGCTCCCGTGGACGGCGGCTCAGGCTGCCGCGAGCCAGACGTTTCGGCGGTTTCGCGGCCCGATCTGCAGCAGAATCATCTGGCTCACGGGCAGAAACGTCTGGCTCGGCGCTCCTCGGCGGTCGCGGGCTCGCAGCCTCCCGCCACGGAACCCCGCGCCCGCTCAGGGTGTGGGGTTCCGCGCGTCGTAGCGCAGGAAGCCGGGCTGCCACCGCATCAGCGCGGTCACGCCGAGCATGCACAGCACACCGCCGGCCAGCAGGGTCGGCCCCTCCCCCAGGCCCACGGAGGCGCCGCCGGTGAGCAGCTCGCCCAGGCGCGGCCCGCCCGCCACCACGACGACGAACACGCCCTGCAGCCGGCCGCGCAGGTGGTCCGGGGTCGCGGACTGCAGGATCGAGCCGCGGAAGACGCCGGAGAGCGAATCCGCGGCCCCGCCCACCGCCATGCACAGCGCGGCGAGGGCGAACGCGAGCGTGAGGCGGGGATCGCCGTCGGGCAGGGACTGCGCCCACCACACCACGCCGCCGAACGCGGCCACCGCCGCGCCCCACACGAGGATCGAGACGTACACGCCCCAGCCCTGCGCATGCAGGCGTGTGAACGGCGCGGAGAACAGCCCCGCGAGGAACGCGCCCGCCGCCATCGCGGCCAGCAGCACCCCGACGGCGGCCTCACCGCCGCCGAGCACCACGGCGCCGATGGCGGGCAGCAGGGCGCGCGGGAACGCCGTCGTCATAGCCACGATGTCCGCCAGGAAGGTCATCCGCAGGTTCGGTCGCGAGCCGAGGAAGCGCAGGCCCTCGACCACCGAGGCCAGGCCCCAGCGCGTCCCCGAGGCGGTCGCGGTCTCGGCCCGCTGCGGCGGCAGGGACGGCAGCCGCCACACGGCGTACAGGGCGGCGAGGAAGGTGACGACGTCGATCGAGTAGGTCCACGCGTAGCCGACCGCCGCCACGAGCACGCCGCCCAGCACGGGGCCGACCATCAGGGCCACGGAGAACGTCATCATGTTCAGCGCGTTCGCCGCCGGCACGAGCGGCAGGCCCACGAGCGCGGGGATGATCGCGCCGCGGGTGGGCTGGTTGATGCCGGACGCGCCGGAGTGCAGGGCCACGAGGGCGTACAGCACCGGCACCGACTCGAACCCGGCCCAGGCCTGCGCGGCGATGCCGACCGTGGTCAGCCACATGACGGCCGACGAGGTCAGTGCGACGCGGCGGCGGTCGTGCCGGTCCGCGATCGCGCCGCCGTACAGGCCCGCGACCACGAGGGGCACGAGCGCGGCGAGGCCGAGCAGGCCCACCGCGAACGAGGAGCCGGTCAGGGCGAACACCTCGAGGGACACCGCCACGAGCGTGAGCTGCGTGCCCACGTACGCGAGCGTGTTGCCGAGCCACAGCCGCCGGTAGGCGGGTGAGACCCGCAGCGGGGTGATGTCGACGAGGAGGCGGGCCACCCCGGAAGCCTAGCGCCGGGGCGGCCAGGGCCCGCCCCGGATCAGGCGGTCGGGACGGAGGCCCCGTCGCGGGAGATGCGGGTCATCTCCTCCCGGTCC
>NZ_KV825283.1:0-1213 GCF_001816085.1 Micrococcus sp. HMSC31B01 | reverse complement strand
GGCGGGCGCGGGCGGCGCCCGGGGCGGGCAGCCGGAAGATGGCGCGCACCAGCGGCGGGGCCGCGATGAGCAGCACGATCACGGACTGCACCACGAGGACGATGTCGACCGGCACCCCGGTCTCGGTCTGCATGGTCACGCCGCCGGCGCGCAGGGCGCCGAAGAGCAGGCCCGCGAACAGCACGCCCACCGGGTGGGACCGGCCGAGCAGGGCCACCGTGATCGCGTCGAAGCCGAAGGACCCGGCCACGGAGGTGTTCAGCGTGCTCTCCGTGCCGGCGACGTGGGTGGCGCCGGCCAGGCCGGCGAGGCCGCCGGAGATCGCCATGGCGGCCACGTAGGAGCCCTTCACGGAGATGCCGGCGGTGCGGGCGGCGTCCGGGTTGGCGCCCACGGCCCGCAGGCGGAAGCCGAGGGTGGAGCGCTGCATGAGCCACCACGTGAAGAGCACGGCCAGCAGCGCGACGAAGAAGCCCCAGTGCAGCCGGAAGTCGGTCCCCAGCAGCCGCGGGAACATGGCGGAGCGGTCCAGCGGAGCGGACACCGGGTTCGTGGTGCCGGGCGCCCGCAGGACGGGGGTGTTCAGCAGGTACGCGAGCAGGTTCACCGCCACGTAGTTGAGCATGATCGTGAGGATCACCTCGTGCGCGCCCGTCCAGGCCTTGAGCACGCCGACGACGGAGCCCCACAGCACGCCGCCGAGCACGCCCATCACGACGACGAGCAGCAGGTGCACGCCGGGCGGCAGGTGCAGGTGCACGCCGAACCACGTGGCGAACATGGCGCCGAAGATGAACTGGCCCTGGCCGCCGATGTTGAACAGGCCCGCCCGGAAGGCGATGGCGATGCCCAGCGAGATGATGATCAGCGGGGTCGCCACGGTGAGGGTCTCGGTGAGCGGGTAGAGCATGCCCGTCGCGTCCGAGGCCCGGTAGTTGAAGACGGCGCCGCGGAACAGGGCCGCGAAGGCCCCTGCGAACGCGGCCCAGGCGGCGGACAGCAGGTCTCCCGGGCGGGCGAAGAAGTAGCCGGCGGCGTCGCGGACGTCCTCGTCCACGGCGATGATCAGCAGGCCGGAGATCAGCAGGGACAGCAGGATCGCCAGGACGGTGACCGTGCCGTTGCCCGAGAGGATCCGGCGCAGGGCGGAGTCGGCGGGGGCGGGCCGGACGCGGGGGTCGGACGCGGGGGCCGGGCGCTGCGGGGCGGCGGT
>NZ_KV825282.1:0-1530 GCF_001816085.1 Micrococcus sp. HMSC31B01 | reverse complement strand
CCGCGCGGCCCGCCGTGCGACCCTCGTGGCCATGGCCTGGGCCGCGGCCACGGCCCCCGGACCGCTGTCCGGCGAGGACTGAGCGGACGGCACCGGCCCGGCGGGCCGACGTCGTGCCCGGTGGTACGGTGGCCGGTACCCGCGACGGCGGACGCCGTCGAACCCCGCCCCGAGAGGTCCACCGCCGTGCTTCTTCGTGACGTCCGACCCGAGGATCTGGACGAGTTCTTCCTCCACCAGCAGGACGAGCAGGCCAACCTGATGTCCGCCTTCGCCCCCCGCAACCCCCGGGACCGCGGTGTCTTCGACTACCACTGGGCCCACCTGCTCGGGGACGAGGACACCGTCGTGCGGACCATCGAGCACGAGGGCCGCGCCGTGGGTGCGCTCGTGTGCATCCAGCAGGACGGCGTGGGCGAGCTGTCCTTCTGGACCGCGCAGGACTACTGGGGCCTGGGGCTGACGACCGCGGCCGTGGACCGGTTCCTGGAGGAGCACACCGCCCGCCCGCTGCGGGCGCACGTGCCCGAGGACAATGTGGGCTCCGTGAAGGTGCTCTCCCGCCGCGGCTTCGAGACCGTCGGCGAGGAGAAGGTCTTCTCCAACGCCCGTGCCGAGGTCATCACCGAGCTCGTGATGGAGCTGCCCGCCGCCGACTGAGCGCGCCCCGCGGCCCCCGCCGTGCCGGCGGCCGCACCGGTCTGCCACGACGACGGCCCCGCCTCCCGGTGCCCGGGTGGCGGGGCCGCGGCGCGTCCGGGGCGCTCAGACCATGGTCAGGGTCAGACCCGGGCGGCGCAGGATCGCGCCGACGTCCGCGAGGAAGCGCGAGCCCTGCTCGCCGTCCACGAAGCGGTGGTCGAACGAGAGGGACAGCGTCATGACGTCCCGCAGGGCGATCTCGCCGCGGTGCTCCCACGGCATCCTCCGGACCTGGCCGATCGCGATGATCGCCCCCTCGCCCGGGTTGATGATCGGGGTGCCCGCGTCCACGCCGAACACCCCGACGTTCGTGAGCGTGAAGGTGCCGCCGGCCAGGTCCGCCGGGGACAGCCGCCCCTCGCGGGCGAGGCCCGTGAGATCGCGGATGGCGTCGGCCAGCTCCCTCAGGCTCATCGCCTGGGCGTCCTTGACGTTCGGCACCATCAGCCCGCGGGGGGTGGCGGCGGCGAAGCCGAGGTTCACGAAGTTCTGCTGGACGATCGTCCCGGCGGCCTCGTCCCACCGGGCGTTGACGTCCGGGGTGCGCTCCATCGCCACGAGGCACGCCTTGGCGGCGAGCGTCATGGGCGTGAGCTTGACGTCCCGGAACTCGCGGGAGGCCTTGAGCTCGGCGAGCAGCTCCATGGTCTCGGTGACGTCCACCTGCAGGAACTCGGTCACGTGCGGGGCGGTGAACGCGGACTGCACCATGGCCGCCGCGGTCGCCTTGCGCACGCCCTTGACCGGCACGGCCTCGGTGCGCGGGCGGCCACCCAGGGTGCGGACGCCCCCGGTCGAGCCCGACTCGGCGCCGGACTGCGGCGGCGC
>NZ_KV825281.1:0-12387 GCF_001816085.1 Micrococcus sp. HMSC31B01 | reverse complement strand
CAGCCCGGTGCCGCCGGTGCCGGCGTCCGCCGTGGGAGCGCCGTCGTTGACGATGACCAGGCGCACGGCGTCCGGGCCGGCCGCGGTGAGCTCGATGCGGGCGTGGCCGGCCGAGGCGTGGCGCAGGATGTTCGTGGTGGCCTCGCGGACGGCCAGACCGACCAGACGGCCGGCCGCCGTGCCGAGTGGGCCCAGGTGCGGGTCGGCGCCGACCTCGGTGGCGGTGCCGGCGGCGGTGAGCACCTCCTTCGCGTTGACCAGCTCGCGCTCGGCGGAGACCTCGCGGAGGTCGCGGACGAGGGCCCGGGTCTCGGCGAGCGCCTCCCGGGCCTGCTCGCGCACCTCGTGGAGCGAGGCTTCGGCGTCCTCGGTCCGGCCCTTGGCCAGCAGGCGCTCGGCGAGCTCGGCCTTGAGTGCGATGACCTGCAGGTGGTGGCCCTGGACGTCGTGCAGGTCGGCGGCGAAGCGCAGCCGCTCGCGGGTGACGGCGAGGTCCGCGGCCTGCCGCCGGGCGTTGTCGAGGCGCTGCATCAGTCTCCAGAACCAGACCGTGGGGACGATCATGCAGGCGGTGATCACGCACCAGACGAGGAAGCCGACGGCCGTGTCGGCGGGCCCCGCGGGATCCTGGAGGACCGCCGCCGCCCCGAGGACGAGTGAGGCCGCCAAGCCGCCCCAGAGGACGGGACGCCGCCGGCACGGGTGCACCAGCAGGGCGAGGACGAGGGAGGACAGCCAGAGGGGCAGGGCCCACCACGTGCCCGTCCCTGTGAGCCCCAGCGCCGGAAAGACGGCACCGGCGAGCGCGAGCGGGACGGTGGGGCCGAACAGCCAGGCCAGGTCCCGCCGGCCGAACACCGGCCCCTCCGTCTCCTCGGGCGGCGGGGCCTGGAAGTGGCGGGCGACGTGCAGCTGGCCGACGACTCCGAGGACGTGGAGCAGGAGCAGGACCGCCAGTGCGACGACCTGCTCGGTGTGACCGGCCTCCAGGTGCTCCCGCAGGTGGGACAGCGGGCCGAACGCGGAGAAGCCGGCGATCATCAGGACGCAGAGCAGGAAGCCGGTCCAGGTGTACCACCACGCGCCGGTGAGGTCGCCGGAGTACGGGCCGGGCCCGGTGGGCCCGGCCGACCGCATGCCCGCCGGGTTGGCCGTGGGCAGGGCACCGGTCGGACGGCGCCCCGGCGCGGCGGCCGGCGGGGCCGGGCGGCCGTCGTCGTGGTTCCCCTCGATCCTCATGGGCCTCACCCTACGGGCGTGACAACTGTCATGGTCCGCCGTGCGGATCTGCCCGGGCGGAGGTGACCGCACGGCACTTCTGAGGACGGGCGGCGGCCGGAAGGCTGGAGTCAGGGCTCGGGAGCCCGACCGGATCCCGAACGACGACGGGGAACGCGATGGTTTCCCGAACGAGATCGCTGGAGAGGAACGTGGTCACGATGGACCTGATGAACACCGCACGCGAGTTCGTGATGGGACTGCCCGACGGCCTGCAGGGCCTCGGCGTCTTCCTTGCCGGCCTCGTGCCGTTCGTCGAGGGCGAGGGCGCCGGGCTGATCGGCGTCGTCGTCGGGGTGCACCCGTGGGTGGCCATCCCCGCCGCCGTGCTGGGCAACCTCCTCGCCGTCGCGCTCCTGGTCTACGCGGCCCACGGCGTGCGCTCCGCCGTCACGGCGCGCCGTGGGGTGGCCGCCGACGCCGCGGTTCCGGCGACCGGCCCCGGCACCCCGGTGGCCGAGCGCCACGTCCACCTGCACCGTCGCTTCGAGGCGTGGGGTGTGCCCGGGCTGAGCCTGCTCGGCCCCTGGTTCCTCATCCCGGGGCACGTGGCGGCCCCGGCCATGGTGTCCTTCGGGGCGAACCGGCACCGTGTGATGGCGTGGCAGGCCGTCGCCATCGTCCTCTACACGGCGCTGACGGCGTGCGTGGCCTTCGGCCTCGTGAGCTGGAGCGGCGTGCGGGACGCGACACCGGGCACCTTCTGAACCTCGCCCGTGGACGGGCCGAGGGCCGTGCCCGCCCCCGAGCACGGGGGTGGGCACGGCCCTCGGTCCGTCGGTCCCGGCGTCAGCCCTTCCGGGTCACGGTGAGGCCGTTCTCGCCCTCGACACGGTCCACGACCACGGTGTCCCCGTCCGCGATCTCCCCGGCGAGGATGCCGCGGGCCAGGCGGTCGCCGATCTCGCGCTGCACCAGGCGGCGCAGGGGCCGGGCGCCGTAGGCCGGGTCGAACCCGGTCGCGGCGAGCCACGCCTTGGCGGCGTCGGACACCTCGAGGGTGAGGCGGCGGTCCGTCAGGCGCGCCTGCAGGGACTCGACCTGCAGGTCCACGATCCGCGTCAGCTCGGCCACGGTGAGCGCGTCGAACTGCACGATCTCGTCCAGGCGGTTGAGGAACTCGGGCTTGAACGCCCCGCGCACCACGGACATCACGGACTCGCGCTTGGCGGCCTCGTCCAGGGTCGGGTCCACGAGGAACTGCGAGCCCAGGTTCGAGGTGAGGATCAGGATCACGTTGCGGAAGTCCACGGTGCGGCCCTGGCCGTCGGTGAGGCGGCCGTCGTCGAGCACCTGGAGCAGGATGTCGAAGACCTCGGGGTGGGCCTTCTCCACCTCGTCCAGCAGCACCACCGAGTACGGGCGACGCCGCACGGCCTCCGTGAGCTGGCCGCCCTCGTCGTAGCCGACGTAGCCCGGAGGGGCGCCGACCAGGCGGGAGACGGAGTGCTTCTCCGCGTACTCGGACATGTCGATCCGCACCATGGCGCGCTCGTCGTCGAAGAGGAACTCCGCGAGCGCCTTGGCCAGCTCGGTCTTGCCCACGCCCGTGGGGCCCAGGAACAGGAACGAGCCCGTGGGCCGGTTCGGGTCCGCGATGCCGGCCCGCGAGCGGCGCACCGCGTCCGCGACGGCGACGACGGCGTCCCGCTGCCCGATCAGCCGCTCGCCGAGGTGCTCCTCCATGGTGAGCAGCTTCTCGGACTCGGCGGTGAGCATGCGCCCGGCGGGGATGCCGGTCCAGGCGGAGACCACCTCGGCGATGTCGTCCGCCGTGACCTCCTCGGAGACCATCGGCTCGGTGGCCGAGCGGTCGGCCTCGCGGGCGGCGCGGTCCGCCTCCTCGAGCTGCTTCTCCAGCGCGGGGATCTCGCCGTACAGCAGGCGGGAGGCCTCGGCGAGGTCGCCGTCGCGTTGGGCCTTCTCGGCGAGCGAACGCAGCTCGTCCACCTTGGCGCGCAGGTCGCCGGCCTGGTTGAGGGTGGCCTTCTCCGCGTCCCAGCGGGCGGTGAGGGCGGTGAGCTCCTCCTCGCGGTCCGCCTTCTCCGCGCGCAGGGCGTCGAGCCGCTCGATGGACGCGGGGTCCGTCTCGCCTTCGAGGGCGAGCTCCTCCATGGTCAGGCGGTCCACCTGGCGGCGCAGGACGTCGATCTCCTCCGGGGCGGAGTCGATCTCCATGCGCAGGCGTGAGGCGGCCTCGTCCACGAGGTCGATGGCCTTGTCCGGCAGCTGGCGGCCGGTGATGTACCGGTGGGACAGCGTGGCCGCGGCCACGAGCGCGGAGTCGGCGATGGCCACCTTGTGGTGGGCCTCGTAGCGCTCCTTGAGCCCGCGCAGGATGGCGATCGTGTCGTCCACGCTGGGCTCGCCCACGAAGACCTGCTGGAAGCGGCGCTCCAGGGCGGGGTCCTTCTCGATGTTCTCGCGGTACTCGTCCAAGGTGGTCGCGCCGATCAGGCGCAGCTCGCCGCGGGCCAGCATGGGCTTGAGCATGTTGCCGGCGTCCATGGCGCCCTCGGACGCGCCCGCGCCCACGACGGTGTGGATCTCGTCGATGAACGTGACGACCTGCCCCTCGGCGGCCTTGATCTCCTCGAGGACGGCCTTCAGGCGCTCCTCGAACTCGCCGCGGTACTTGGCGCCGGCGACCATGGCGCCCAGGTCCAGGCTGATCAGCGTCTTGCCGCGCAGGGACTCGGGGACGTCCCCGGCCACCATCCGCTGGGCCAGGCCCTCGACGACGGCGGTCTTGCCGACGCCGGGCTCGCCGATGAGCACGGGGTTGTTCTTGGTGCGGCGCGAGAGCACCTGCACCACACGGCGGATCTCGGCGTCGCGGCCGATCACCGGGTCGAGCTTGCCGGAGCGGGCGATCTCGGTGAGGTCCGTGCCGTACTTCTCCAGGGACTGGAAGGTGGTCTCCGGGTCCTGGGTGGTGACGCGGGAGTCGCCGCGCACCAGGGTCAGGGCGGCGGCGAGCGCCTCGAGGCTCGCCCCGTTCGAGCGCAGTGCCTCACCGGCCTCGCCGGAGTCCGCTGCCACGCCGAGCAGCAGGTGCTCGGTGGAGACGAACTCGTCCGAGCGCTGCTCGGCCTGGGTGCGCGCGTTCTGCACGACCTGCAGGGCGGCGCGCGAGAACTGGGGCTGGGCCACCGTGCTGCCCTGGGTGGAGGGCAGGCGTCGGATGGCCGAGGAGGCCGCCGTGGAGACGGCGTCGGGGTCGGCCCCGGCGGCCTTCAGGACGGCCACGGCGACGGACTCCCGCTGGTCCATCAGGGCCTTCAGCAGGTGGGCCGGCTCGACCTGGGGGTTGCCGGCGGTGGAGGCGTTCATGGCCGCAGCCGAGAGCGCCTCCTGGCTCTTGGTGGTGAACTTGGCATCCATGGACTATTGGCTCCTTCTCTCCCGTGTCCCGGGGTGTCGGACAACCGTCGACCGCGGGCCGTTCCCGCCGCAGACGAAGTTGAGTCTATATAGCTCAACCCTCCACGCACCAGGGCTATTCCCCCTCGCGCCGGTACGTTGGTGCCATGGCCGGCTCCACAGCGGCGCCCCGGCGCCTCCGCACGTACACCCGACCGCGGGTGTCCCTGCTGTACGTCCTGCGCCGCACCCTGCACCGGCTCTTCGAGCTGCAGGTCTGGGATGTGGCCGCCGCCATGACCTTCTTCGGGGCGCTGTCCCTGCTGCCCACCGTCATCGCCCTGCTCTCCGTGGTCTCGCTGCTGGGCGTCGAGGAGGAGACCGTGGACGCCGCGGCCCACCTGGCCGCCGAGATCTGGCCGTCGCTGACGCCCGACGTCGTCCGCGAATGGATCCTGACCCTCGGCTCGGCCGGGCCCGGCACCGGCGCCGTCGTCCTGGGGGCCGTCGGCACCGTGGTGTCCGCTTCGGGCGCCGTCGGCGCGTTCCACCGGGCCATGCACCGCATCCACGACACCCGCGAGGGCCGGCCCTTCCTCCACTTCCGCCTCGTGGTCTTCGTCGAGACGCTCGCCCTCATGCTCGGCGCCGTGCTGATCACGATCCTGGTGGTCGTCGGCGGCGACCTCTCCCTGCGCCTCGGCCAGGCCGTCGGCCTGCCGGAGGAGACGGTCCAGACGTGGAACGTGGTGAAGTGGCCGGTCATCCTCGTGGTGATCGCCCTGATCGTGACCCTCGCCTACCGCCTGGGGCCCAACGTCCGGCAGCCCCGCTACCGCCCGCTCTCGCTCGGCGCCGTGGCCGTGGTGGTCCTGCTCTTCGGCGCCACCGTGGCCCTGGGCTGGATCACGGACCGGTTCGGCCAGTTCGCCGTGGTCGGGCGGATCAACTCCGCGATCGGCGTGCTCGCCCTCGCGTGGGTGGCGTGCATCGTGCTGCTGGCCGGGGCCGCCTTCGACGCGGAGGTGCTGCGTGCCCGCCAGCTGGCCGTCGGCATCGACGCCTCCGTCGAGATCCAGCTGGCGACGCGGCACACCGCGGTGCTCGAGGCCTCCGAACGGCACGAGGCCCGCAACCGCCGCCTGGCCCGGCTCGTGGCCGACGCCGTGCGCGCCGGCGAGGACCTCACGATCGAGGCCACACCCCTGCTCTCCGAGGAGGGGCGCCTCCTCGCGGTCGAGTCGGGGCGGCGGGACCCGGAGGACGTCAGCTCGGGCAGCCCGTTCCACGCGGACCCGGTGTCCGACGATGGCGCCCGCCTCGAGCCGACGTCCCGGCCCGACGACTGACAGGTCAGCGCTCCCGGGCCTCGAACGCCTCGACCTGGGCACGCAGCGTCTCGGCCGCGATCTCCTCGTCGAGGCCCACCATGCCGAGGTACACGAGCTCGTCCCCGTCCGTGACGCCGCCGACGGTCATGGTGAACAGGGCCGTGTCCATGCCCGAGTTCCCCAGAGCGATGTGGACCGCGTCCGGCACGCCGGGCACCTTCGTGAAGGCCGCCTGGACGCCGTCCGGGTCGCCGAACGTGCCGCACGTGTCGGCCAGCTTGCCGAAGGGCGCCAGCAGATCGGTGCCGTCGTCGGTGACCGCGACCATGCCGAACGCCCCGGCCTGGGAACCGGCCAGGCCGGTGACGGCGGCCGGGTCCACCTCGTACTGGGCCAGCGCACCGCCGAGCCCGGGCACCTGCTGCGTGTTGATCTGCTCGATGAGGTCCGCGCAGGCGCCCGTGGGGGTGACGCCCGTCAGGCTCAGGCTGGTGCTGATCGGCTCGCCGCCGCCGGCCTGGGTCTCCATGCCCGTGAACACGCCGCCGGGCGCGGTCTCCGGGGTGAGCAGGACGTCCTCGAGCGCCTCCACGCGCTCCTCCTGCTCGTCCGTGAGGTCCGAGCCGGCCCCCGTCGGGGCGGACTCGGACGCGTCGGCCGAGGAGGACGAGGCCTCGCCGCCTCCCCCGCCGCAGCCGACGAGCGCGAGGGCGCCCACGGCGAGCAGGGACAGGGCGACGGCGGGGCGAGCGGGGGCGGCGGGGCGGAGCATGAGAGACCTCTCAGACCGGGTGACGACGATGTGACCAGCCTGACAATCCCCACAGCGCAGGGCCAGCTTTCGCCTGCGGAGGCGGGTCGCGGCAGGGCCACCGGTCGATCGGCTCGCTCCGCGGCGACGAGCCGTCTCCCGGCGCCCGCGACGGGCCCGACGCACTACGATGACCACCAATCACGGCGGAACACGTCACTCTGCCGGCTCCCTCCGACCCGCCCCCTCCCGACGGCGACACAGAAGGCCCTCCATGACCCGCATCCACTCCCGCCTCCTCGGCACCGTGGGGCTCACCGCGTCGGCGGCGCTGCTCACCGGCTGCGCCGTCCTCGGCGGCGACGCCGGATCCGCCGGCATCGTGTCCGACGACGACCTGAGCACCTCGTACGGCCTCGTCCAGCCCGGCGTCCTGACGGTCTGTTCCGACGTCCCCTACCCGCCCTTCGAGTTCGAGGAGAACGGTGAGCTGACCGGCTACGACATCCAGCTGGTCGAGGCGGTGGCGGAGAAGCTGGGCCTCGGGGTGAACGTGATCGACTCCTCCTTCGAGGCCATCGAGTCGGGTGCCTCGCTCACCGGCTGCGACGTGAACGCCTCGTCGATCTCCATCACCGAGGCCCGTCAGCGCGTCATGGCCTTCACCCTCCCCTACCTCGACGACGACCTCGTCCTGGTCGCGAAGAAGGGCTCCGGCATCACCGACGTCGACTCCGCGAAGGGCCGCCGGATCGGCGTGCAGGCCGCGACCACCGGCGACGAATACGCCCAGCAGAACGGCCTGAGCCCCGTGCAGTTCGAGGACGGCGGCATGCAGGTCCAGGCCCTGCAGGCCGGAACCGTGGACGCCGCCCTGGGCAACCAGTCCGTGTTGCTCTACTCCCTCAAGGACGACGATCGCTTCGAGGTGGTCGAGTCGCTGCCCACGGGCGAGCAGCTCGGCATGGCGGTCGGCCCGCAGAAGGCGCAGCTCGGCTCCGCCGTGAACCGCGCGCTGCAGGAGCTGCGCAACGACGGCACCGTGGCCGAGCTCCAGGAGCGCTGGTTCGGTCAGGCACAGGAGGACTACCGATGAGCACGCAGGCCCCCGTCTCGCCGGCACCGGCCATGAAGCCCGGCCGCGCGCGCCGCCGTCGTCGGCTGTCCCTGATCATCCAGGCGGCCGTCTTCGTCCTCGCCCTCGTCGTCCTGGCCGTCCTCATCGACTGGGGCGCGCTCGCCGAGAACGTCCTGAACTTCCCCGCCGTGGCCCCGATGTTCCCCAACGTGATCCTCGTGGGGCTGGGCAACACGCTGTTCTACACGGTCACCTCGTTCGTCGTCGGCCTGCTGGGCGGCATCGTGCTCGCGCTCATGCGCCTGAGCTCGTTCGGCCCGTACCGGTGGCTGGCCACCGCCTACGTGGAGTTCTTCCGCGGCGTCCCCGCGCTGCTGGTGTTCCTCGCCTTCGGCTACGGGGTGCCCTTCGCGTTCGGGGTGTCCTGGCCGATCCCCGTCGTCGTGATGGTGGCCCTGGGCATGGTCTCGGCCGCGTACATCGCCGAGACCCTGCGTGCCGGCCTGCAGGCGGTGCCCCGCGGCCAGATGGAGGCGGCCCGGTCCCTCGGCATGCCGACGTGGCGGGCCATGGTCACCATCGTGATCCCCCAGGCGTTCCGCATCGTGCTGCCGCCGCTCACCAATGAGGTCATCCTCCTGACCAAGGACTCCTCGCTGGTCTACGTGCTCGGCCTGGCCGCGCACGAGTACGAGCTCACCAAGTTCGGTCGCGACGGCATCTCCGCCCTCGACGCCGGCATGACGCCGATCCTTGTGGCCGGCCTGTTCTACCTCGTGATCACCGTGCCGCTGTCCCTGTTGGCCCGCCGGTTCGAGGCCCGTTCGACCAAGAAGGGGCACTGAGATGGCCCAGCAGAACCCCATCACCGGATCCTTCGGCGCGGTGGCCGCCGCGGACGCCGCCGGCGTGCACGTGGCCGGCCTCAACAAGTCCTTCGGCGCCAACCACGTGCTGCGCGGCATCGACCTCGACGTCGCCCCCGGCGAGGTCGTGTGCCTGATCGGCCCGTCCGGCTCGGGCAAGTCCACCCTCCTGCGCTGCGTGAACCTGCTGGAGAAGCCCGACTCGGGCGTCGTCACGGTCGGTGAGTTCACGGTCACGGACGAGGACGTGGACCTGGACGTGCTGCGCCGGCACGTGGGCATGGTGTTCCAGCAGTTCAACCTGTTCCCGCACCTGTCCGTGCTGGAGAACTGCACCGTGGCCCAGCTCAAGGTGCTCAAGCGGGGCAAGGCCGAGGCGGTGGACGTCGCCCGTCGGCAGCTGGCCCGCGTGGGCCTGGCCGAGCTCGAGGACCGCTACCCGGACCAGCTCTCCGGCGGTCAGCAGCAGCGCGTGGCGATCGCCCGTGCGCTGGCCATGGACCCGCAGCTGATGCTCTTCGACGAGCCCACCTCGGCCCTCGACCCCGAGACCGTCGGCGACGTCCTGGGGATCATGCGTCAGCTGGCCCGCGACGGCATGACCATGCTCGTGGTCACCCACGAGATGGGCTTCGCCCGCGAGGTGGCCGACCGGGTCGTGTTCATGGACGGCGGCGTCGTGGTGGAGGCCGGCCCGGCCGCCGCGGTGATCTCCGATCCCCAGCAGCCGCGCACCCAGGACTTCCTGCGCCGCGTGCTGCACCCCACCGAGATCGATCTCTGAGCCTGCCCGCCCGCCGTGCCCCGGTGGGCGGGCGCATGCGTGAGGGGCCCCGCCTGGACCGTGGTCCGGGCGGGGCCCCTCAGGCATGCGGCGGGGGCGTCAGGCCTTCTTGCGCAGCTTCTTCAGCTCGTCACGGGCCTCGCGCAGCGCGGCGACCTGCTCCTCACGGGCGGCGTGGATCGCGGCGACCTTCTCGTCCTGGGCGTCGCGGATGGCCTGCACCTTGGCGTCGCGGGCGCCCTCGATGCGGGCGGCGCGCTTCTTGGCGGCCTTGCGGCGCTTGCCGGGGCGGTTGGCCACGGAGTCGGCGGCGATGGCCAGGCCGGAGCCGACCAGGAAGATGTCCTTGGCGACGGCGGTGCCCTCCTGGGACGGGCGCACGCCGTCCGCCTCGGTCATCTCCGGGGTGTTCAGGTACATGGAGAACAGGCCGCCGGAGAACGCGGTCAGGGCGGAGCCGGCGAGCCAGCCCGGGACGAACGGGGCCAGCAGGGCCGAGCCCACGCCGATCTCGGTGGTCACGAGGAACTTCTTGAACTGCTCCGGTGACAGGTTGGCCAGCGCGGGCAGGCCGCGGGCGCTCATGTCGCGCAGGCCCTGGGCCTGCTCCGCGGAGATGCCGCGCTTGTTCAGGCCGGAGTTCAGGATGAACGCGCCGGAGGCCAGGCGCAGCGGAATCTGGACGATGCTCATGGAGTCTTCCTTCCAGTAGGGCCCGCGGCACGCACGTGGAGTGGGGTGTGGCGCGAACGGTCGGTGAGCGGTCTGCACCTCCGACAGTACCAACGGCAGCCCGCTCCCGCCCGCCCGGAGGCGCGGCTGTGCGCGCAGAGCGGACGACGTCGGCGCCTCCACCACGTCGCGGAGGCGGTCGATGATGGACAATGGGGCGCATGCTCCCCCTCGTCGCACCCCTGACCGTGGCCGCCGCCGCGCCCACCGACTACGGCTGGCTCGGCAACATCGTCGTGGACATCATGGAGGCGGTCGGCCCGATCGGCGTCGGCCTGGCCGTCTTCGCGGAGAACATCTTCCCGCCCATCCCGTCCGAGGTGATCCTGCCCCTGGCAGGCTTCACCGCGGCCGGCGGCGCCTTCAGCCCGCATGCCGCGCTGGTCTGGGCGACGGTCGGCTCGATCCTCGGAGCGCTGGCCCTCTACGGCCTCGGCGCGTGGCTCGGCCGCCACCGCATGTACCGCCTCGCGGACCGCATGCCGCTGGTGGACATGGAGGACGTGGCCAAGACCGAGCGCTGGTTCATCCGATACGGCTACTGGACCGTGTTCCTGGGCCGCATGGTCCCCGTGTTCCGCTCCCTGATCTCCATCCCCGCGGGCATCGAGCGGATGAACCTCGCGAAGTTCACCCTGTTCACGGCGCTGGGCTCCCTGATCTGGAACGCGATCTTCGTCTACGGCGGCTACGCGCTCGGGGAGCGGTTCCACGTCGTCTCCGAGTACGCGGACGTCTTCTCCAACATCGTCCTGGTCCTGATCCTGGCCTTCCTCGCGATCTGGGTGGTCCTGCGCCTGCGCCGTGACGCCCGCCGCCGGAACGACCCGGACTGGCGCCCGCCGACCGCGGACGAGATGGCCGCCCGCGTCGAGGCCATCCTGGAGTCCTCCGACCACCGGAAGTGAATCGCATGCACCCCGTCCTGCCCTCCCCCCGCCGTGGCCGCGCGGCCCTCGGCCTGGCCGCCGTCGCCCTGGTGACGCTGAGCGCCTGTGCCCGCACCGAGCCGCAGCCTGAGCCTGCGCCCGCCACGACGGCGGCCTCCGCCCTGCCGTCCATGGACATGGCCCCGTTCACGGTCGAGGTCCCCTCGCACGACCTCGAGCGGGTGCCGGAGGCGAGCGTCGCCGTGCTCGAGGGCGAGGACCCGGACCACCACGGGGCGTGGCTGCAGGTGCCCGGGGCGCCGGCCTGGACGGAGGCCATGGCCGAGGCCGTGCGCGCCCAGATCGACCAGTACCGCCGGGACACCGACCCGAGCGCGGACCCGCGTCTGGAGATCCAGCCGCAGCTCGCCGTCGTGGCCGAGGACATCGCCGCGGCCCGACTGCTCGCCACGGAGCGGCGCGGCACGGACTCCGTGTCCACCTCGCACGTGATCTGGTACTCGGCCCGCGAGGACCGCGTGCTCGAGACCGCCGATCTCTTCACCCCCGACGGCTGGGACGCGTTCCGCGCCGAGGTGCGCCAGCGCATGGCCAACGACCCGGACGTGATCGGCTCGCGCCTGGACTCGGCGGTCGACGCCCCGGAGCAGGTGGAGAACCGTCGCGTCTGGGACGCGGTGGTCTTCCTGCCGGACGGCAGCCTGATGCTCGAGGCGGACCAGGCGTCCATGGCGCCGGCCGCCGCGGGCGTGCTGACGGTGCGGATCCCTCGGGACACGGCGACCGCCTGGCTGTCCGACCTGGGCCACGTCGCCGCGGACGCCGCCTCCGCCCCCGCCGACCTGCGTCTGCCGGACCGCTCCACCCCGACCCCCGAGGAGCAGCAGCCGGAGCCCGCCCCCGAGCCGGAGCCCGAGACGTCCTCGTGGACGGAGGAGGCCACCGGCGCACCCGTGCCGCCCCCGTCCGCGCCCGCCGACACGGCGGCCCCGACGCCCAGCGTGACCACCCCGGTGCCGAGCAGCACGGCCCCGTCCTCCTCGGCCCCCGCGCCCACCCGCTCGGCCACGCCGTCCTCCCCGTCGTCTCCCCCCACCTCGTCCTCGCCGTCGGGCACGGGATCCGGCAGTCCGACGCCGAGCACCCCCGACCCGACGCCGACCTCCGCGACGCCGACCCCGACGTCCCCGACCCCGACGTCCCCGAGCCCGTCCGGTCCGTCCACGAGCGCGTCCGGTCCGTCCACGAGCGCGCCGGCCACGGACCCTGCGCCGGACCCGACCGAGTCCGCACCCGAGCCGACCGCCACCACGG
>NZ_KV825280.1:0-7200 GCF_001816085.1 Micrococcus sp. HMSC31B01 | reverse complement strand
GGCGCCGGGCAGGACGGCGTCGAGCAGGTCGTGCAGCCCCAGCGCGAGCAGGGCGAGGGCGGTCACGGCGCGACCTCCGTCGCCGCGGCGGCGAGCTCGGCGTCCAGCTCGAGCAGCCGGTCGATCCCGGACCGCGCGACGGCCTGTGACACCGCGGACTGCGTGATCCGCTCCGCCCGTGCCGCCTCCGCCTGGGTCGCCCCGCCCAGCAGGGCGGCGGCGATTCGGCGTTCGCGGGCCTTGAGTCGGCCGAGGACATGGTCGCGCAGCAGGACGAGCCCGTCCACGGCGGCGGTGAGGGACGGGTCCGCGGCGCGGAAGGCGGTCGCGGCTCCGACAGCCCGCTCATGCGCGCGCTCGACGGCCTCGCGGGCCCGATACCAGGCCGGTCCGTCCTCGATGCCGTCTCCGCCGGCGTCCAGGGCCCGCCGCTGCCCCAGGCCGATCCCGAAGCGCAGGTCCAGGCCCGGGGGCAGGGCGAGCGTGACGCGGACGGTCAGCCGGAGCGCGTCCGGCCAGGTGCGGTGCAGCGCCTGGAACTCGTCGCCGACGCTGGCCCAGGCGGGACGCAGCGGCGGGACGTCCTGTTCCGCGGCCGCGAAGGCGGCCAGGATCTGCTCCTGCGCGCGGTCCCGGTCCGGGAGGGCGCGGGAGCCGACGATGTCCGCGATCACGGCCGCGACCGGGGGTGCTGCGCTCATGGCGTCACACTATCACTGATATGAAGATATTCATCAGTGTTTTCATAACACCCCGGGGCGCGGAACGCGCCGGGCGGTCACTGCTCCCGCTTCATCTGCCGCAGCTCCTTCTTGAGCTCGCCGACCTCATCGCGCAGGCGGGCCGCGAGCTCGAACTGCAGGTCCGCCGCCGCCTGGTGCATCTGCTGCGACATCTGCTCGATCAGATCGGCCAGGTCCTTGGCGGGCAGCGACGCCGGGTCCACCGCCGGGGCCTCGGCACCCTCCCCCGTGGCCGGGGCCCGGTCCAGTGAGCTGAGGCCGCGGTGGCCCATGCCGAAGTCGAACCCGGACTTCACGCCCCCCATGCCCTTGAGGAAGTCGGCGGTGTCCGCGTCCTCCCGGGCCAGCTGGTCCGTGATGTCCGCGATGCGCTTGCGCAGCGGCTGGGGGTCGATCCCGTGCTCCTCGTTGTACGCGATCTGCACGGCCCGGCGCCGCTCGGTCTCGTCGATCGCCCGCCGCATGGAGTCCGTGACGTTGTCGGCGTACATGTGGACCTCGCCGGAGACGTTGCGGGCGGCGCGGCCGATGGTCTGGATGAGGGAGGTGGTGGAGCGCAGGAAGCCCTCCTTGTCCGCGTCCAGGATCGCCACGAGCGAGACCTCGGGCAGGTCCAGGCCCTCGCGCAGCAGGTTGATGCCCACCAGCACGTCGAAGGTGCCCTTGCGCAGCTCCCGCAGCAGCTCCACGCGGCGCAGCGTGTCCACATCCGAGTGGAGGTACTCGACCTTCACCCCCGCCTCGAGCAGGTAGTCCGTGAGGTCCTCGGCCATGCGCTTGGTCAGCGTGGTCACCAGGACGCGCTCGTCCTTGGCCGTGCGCACGCGGATCTGCTCGAGCAGGTCGTCGATCTGCCCCTCGGTCGGCTTGACCACCACCTGCGGGTCCACCAGCCCGGTGGGCCGGATGATCTGCTCGACGTAGCCGTCCGCCTGGCCGAGCTCGTAGGCGCCCGGCGTCGCGGAGAGGTACACGGTCTGCCCGATCCGCTCGAGGAACTCGTCCCACTTCAGCGGGCGGTTGTCCATGGCCGAGGGCAGGCGGAAGCCGTGCTCCACGAGGGTGCGCTTGCGGGACATGTCCCCCTCGTACATCGCGCCGATCTGCGGGATGGTCACGTGGGACTCGTCCACCACGAGCAGGAAGTCGTCCGGGAAGTAGTCCAGCAGGCAGTGCGGGGCGGAGCCGGCGGGACGGCCGTCGATGTGGCGCGAGTAGTTCTCGATGCCGTTGCAGTAGCCCATCTGCTGCATCATCTCGAGGTCGTACGTGGTGCGCATGCGCAGCCGCTGCGCCTCGAGCAGCTTGTCCTGGGACTCCAGCTCCTGCAGCCGCTCCCGCAGCTCGTCCTCGATGGTGGTGATCGCCCGGCCCATGCGCTCGTCGCCGGCCACGTAGTGCGAGGCCGGGAAGATGTACATCTCCTCCTCCTCGCGCACCACCTGGCCGGTGAGCGGGTGCAGGGTCTGGATGGACTCGATCTCGTCCCCGAAGAACTCGATGCGCACCGCGAGCTCCTCGTACATGGGGATGATCTCCACGGTGTCCCCCCGCACCCGGAAGGTGCCGCGGTGGAAGTCGACGTCGTTGCGCACGTACTGCATCTGCACGAACCGCCGCAGGAGCACGTCCCGGTCCATCTCCGCACCGCGGCGCAGGGTGACCATCTGCTCGATGTACTCCTCGGGCGTGCCGAGGCCGTAGATGCAGGAGACGGTGGCCACCACGATCACGTCCCGCCGGGTCAGCAGCGCGTTCGTGGCCGAGTGGCGCAGCCGCTCGACCTCCTCGTTGATGGAGGAGTCCTTCTCGATGAAGGTGTCCGTCTGCGGGACGTACGCCTCGGGCTGGTAGTAGTCGTAGTAGGAGACGAAGTACTCGACCGCGTTGTTGGGCAGCAGCTCCCGGAACTCGTTGGCCAGCTGCGCCGCGAGCGTCTTGTTCTGCACCATCACCAGCGTGGGCCGCTGGAGGCGCTCGACGAGCCACGCCGTCGTCGCCGACTTGCCCGTGCCGGTGGCGCCCATCAGGACGACGTCCTTCTCCCCCGCCTCCACGCGCTCGGCGAGCTCGGCGATGGCCTTCGGCTGGTCACCGGAGGGCTGGTAGGGGGAGATGACCTCGAACGGGGCGACGACGCGGTTGATCTTCTGGGCCAGGCTCATGGCAGAACCCTACGTCGCGCCCCGGACACCCCGGCGGTCAGTCCGCCGAGGGCTCAGCCGCGCCGGGGGCGAGGAACCGGTCCCACACCTGGTTCGCCACGGACGCGAGCCGCTCGAGGTCGGCGTCGTTGACGATGACCACGTCCGCGACGGCGCGCCGCTGCTCGTCCGTGGCCTGGGCCGCGATCCGCGCCTCGGCGTCCGCGCGGCTCATGCCGCGGTCCTCCACCATCCGGCGCAGGCGCTCCTCGAGCGGGGCCTCCACCACGATCACGAGGTCGAACGCGTCCGCCTGCCCGGTCTCCACCAGCAGCGGCACGTCCTGGACCACGACGGCGTCCGGCCCGGCCTCGGCGACGATGCGCCGGGCCGCAGCCCGGATCCGGGGGTGCACGATGCGGTTCAGGCGCTGTCGGGCGCCCTCGTCCCCGAAGACGATGCGGGCCATCTCGACGCGGTCGAGCTCACCGTCCGCGGTGATGACGCGGTCCCCGAACTCGTCCTGGACGGCGGCCAGCCCGTCGGTGCCCTTCTCGAGGACCAGCCGGGCGAGGGCGTCCGAGTCCACCAGGAGCGCGCCACGCTCCTGCAGGACACGGGCCACCGCGGACTTGCCGGCGGCGATCCCGCCGGTCAGGCCCACATGGACGCGCGGCCGTTCGGCCACCGGGTCGGTCTCGGTCATACGCGCTCTCCTCGGGCGGCCTCGAGCTGAGGCTGGATCTTGGCCTCCCAGTATGCCCGGACGGCCTCCTGCAGGTCCTCGAGCGAGCCGTCGTTCTCGATCACGGTGTCCGCGATCTCGGCCCGCTCCTCGTCCGCCGCCTCCTCGTCGATGAGGGCCCAGGCCCGCTCGCGGGTCATGTCGTGGGACTCCATGAGCCGGGCGACGCGCACCTCGGCGGGAGCGGAGACGGCCAGCACCTGGTCGAAGTCCTGTCCGGAGCCGGTCTCGGCCAGCAGGGCCAGGTCGACCACCAGCACGGAGTCCTCGCCGATCTCGCGGGCCCGGCGGTTCGCCTCGTCGCGCACCGCCGGGGAGACGATCTCGTACATGCGCGTCCGGGCGGTCGAGCTCTCGGTGGTGAGCCGGTTGAGGGTGCGCGCGTCCAGGGTGCCGTCCGCGCGGACGATGTCCTCGCCGAAGACCGAGCGGAGCTCCTCGAGCACGGGGTTGCCGGGCACGAGGATCTCCCCCATCAGGTCGTCGAACTCCACGACGACGGCGCCCAGCCGCTCGAGCTCCGCGCCGACCTCGGTGCGGCCCGCGGCGATGCCGCCGGTCAGGCCGACGGTGACGAGGGCCTTGGCCGCGTCGATGCGCTGCTGGTGCCACGTCTTCGGGGTGTGCGTGTCGTTCTCCGGCTCGGTGCCGACCTCGAACTCGGGGCGGATCACGAAGTCCGAGACGTCCACGCCGTCCTCGGTGGCGCGGCGGCGGTACTCCTCGACCGGCAGCACCTGCTTCCACTGGCGGGTCCGCATGGGCCGCGCGGCACCCGCGTCCTCGCGCAGGGCCTGCAGCAGCAGTGCGGCCTGCGTGACGGTGATGAGCAGGATGGGCAGGCCGATCACGATGATGACCTCCTGCAGCGCCGCCAGGCCGTTCTCGCCCGCGGTGAGGATGATGGCCGCGCAGACCGCGCCGATGGACACGGCCCAGAACACGGACTGGCGGCGGGGCGCGGCATCCTCGTGGCCATTGGCCATCGCGTCCATCACGAGCGCGCCCGAGTCGATCGAGGTGATGAAGAACAGCGTGATGACCACGAGCGCCACGACCGCGGCCACCGTGTAGAGCGGCGTGCCCTGCAGGTGCTGGAACAGGGCGGCCTGGACGTTGCCGTCGGTGACGATCGTCTGCGTGAGGTCACCGCCCTGGCCCGGCGCCGGCGCGGTGGCGCGGTCCGACTGGAACGCGGAGTAGCCGTAGATGCCCATCCAGATGATGACGAACGCCGTGGGCAGGCCGAGGCCGGCCATGATGAAGGAGCGGATGGTGCGGCCGCGTGAGATGCGGGCGAAGAACATCCCCACGAAGGGCGCCCACGTCACGGTCCAGGCCCAGTAGAAAACGGTCCAGTCACCGGACCACTGGCCCGAGTTGTACGTGTCGTTGTAGGTGGAGAGCACGGGCAGCATGGAGGCGTACTCGCCGATCGCCTGCACGGTGCCGCGGATGACGTCCATGCTGGAGACGGCCCACATCAGGACGTACACGAGCAGGGCGATCGCCAGCAGGATGTTGGCGTAGGACAGCCGCTTGACGCCCTTGTCCATGCCGACCAGCACGGAGGCCGTGCCCACGGCGGTGACGACGGCCAGGATGAGCGCCTGGACCCAGCCGGCCACGGGGGTGCCCAGCACGTAGTTCATGCCCGCGTTGATCTGCAGGGCGCCCAGGCCCACGGACACGCCGAGGCCGAACACGGTGGAGACCACGGCGATGATGTCGATCGTCTTGCCGATGGGGCCGTGGATGCGATCGCCGAGGAGGGGCTGGAAGGCGGAGGACACGCGCGGGGGCAGCTTGCGCTTGTACGTGAAGTAACCGAAGCACAGGCCCGGGACGAGCAGGATCGCCCACATGTGGATGCCGAAGTGGAAGTTCGCGATCGCCATGGCCTCCGAGGCCGCGCGGTCGGAGAACGGCTCCGTCCCCGCCATGGGCGGGTTGGCGTAGTGGTTCATCGGCTCCGCGATGCCCCAGAACATCAGCACCGCGCCGACGCCGGCGGCGAACATCATGCCGAACCAGGTCAGGCCGGAGTACTCCGGCACCGCGTCGTCGTCGCCGAGCTTGACCCGGCCGTACCGGGTCACGGCGAGGATGAACAGGAACGCCACCAGCAGGGTCAGGCTGAGGGTGTAGATCCAGCCGACGTCGTAGCGCAGCCAGCTCGAGACCACGCCGAAGGCCGCCTGGACCGGGCCAGGGAACAGGCCCATCGCGGCGGTGAAGAGCACGACCGCGGCGGCCGAGCCGAAGAAGATCGCCGGACTCGTGCGGAGCCCCAACGTGTCGTGCAGGCGAGTGAGCGGGGAAGTCATGAGTCTCCCGGGACAGGGTCGTGGGAGGCCCGCGGCGGCACGCGTGCTCGCTCACCGGTGGGCCGGTGCCGGGTGGCACGGTCTGCCACTGTACCGAAGCTCACGTCCGGGCTCGACGGCGTGCCCGTCCTCGGCCAGCCCCTAGGGTGGGGTCATGCCCGATCCCGCCCCCGCCCCGACCGCGCGCTGCACGGTCCTGCCGGCGTCCGCCCGCGACCCCGACGGCTGGCTGGAACGGGAGGTGGAGATCCGCCGCAGCCGCTTCCTCACCTACCTCGGGCGCGTCGAGGACGAGGCGCAGGCGCGCGAGATGGTCGCCGTCCTGCGGCGCCGGCACCACGACGCGCGGCACGTGTGCAGCGCGTTCGTCCTCGGCCCCGCCCGGGACCGGATGCGCTCCAGCGACGACGGCGAGCCCGCCGGCACGGCCGGCGTCCCCATGCTCGAGGCCGTCCTCCAGCGCGAGACCGCGCCGGGCCGGACCGACCTGACGGACGTGTGCGCCGTCGTCGTGCGCTGGTTCGGGGGGATCAAGCTGGGCGCCGGGGGCCTGGTGCGCGCCTACTCGGACTCGGTGTCCGGGGCACTCGACGCCGCCCCGCTGCGCACCCGCTCCCGGCTGGCCCTGCTCGCGGTGGAGGCGCCCCACACCGACGCCGGCCGGTGGGAGAACGAGCTGCGCGCGGCGGGCGTGTCGGTGCTGGAAGCGAGCTACGGCGCCGCGGCGGTCCGCCTGACGGTCGGCGTGCCGGACACCGAGGAGGCCCGCGCGGCGTTCGCGGCGCGGCTCGCGGACGTCACGGCCGGCGCGGGGCGTGCGGAACGGATCGGAGAGGACTGGGTGGACCATGAGTGAGCCGTTGCCCCGGGGGGTCACCCCCGATGTCGCCCGTGGCGGGCTGCCGGACGACCTCACCGCGGGCGTGGACTTCGCGGCGCTGGATCGGTGGCCGCTGCCGACCGAGCCCGACCGCCAGGCCCACGACGCGGCGGACCTGCTCCTGCTCGACACCCTGGCCGGGTGGATCGCGAGCGGGCACGTCCCCGGCCCGGTGGCCGTCCTGGAGGACCGGCACGGCGCGCTGACCCTGCCCCTGCTCACGGCCGGCCACGACGTGCGGATCCACCAGGACGACGCCTCCGCCGAGCGCTCGCTGGACGCGAACCTCGCCGCGTGGCGCGCCGCCGGTCGCCTCGGCGGGGAGACGGGCGAGCTCGAGCGAACGGCCACGCCTGAGGAG
>NZ_KV825279.1:0-1238 GCF_001816085.1 Micrococcus sp. HMSC31B01 | reverse complement strand
GTCAACAACGTCATGACCTCTTACACCTAGACTGGAGGCCATGAGCTCTCCCGCCCCCACCGCCCCCCGCCCGGACGGCCGCGCCGTCGACGAGCTGCGCCCCATCACCATCACCCGGGGCTGGTCCCGGCAGGCGGAGGGCTCGGCCCTGATCGAGTTCGGGAACACCCGCGTGCTGTGCACCGCCTCCTTCACCGAGGGCGTGCCGCGCTGGCTCAAGGGCGAGGGGACCGGCTGGGTCACCGCCGAGTACGCGATGCTCCCGCGGGCCACCAACGAGCGCAGCCAGCGCGAGTCCGTCAAGGGCCGGATCGGCGGGCGCACCCACGAGATCTCCCGCCTGATCGGCCGGTCCCTGCGCGCCGTCATCGACCTGTCCGCCCTGGGGGAGAACACCATCGTCCTGGACTGCGACGTCCTCGATGCCGACGGCGGCACCCGCACCGCCGCCATCACGGGCGCCTACGTCGCCCTCGCCGAGGCGGTGGCCTGGGCGCGGCGCGAGGGGATCCTCGCGAAGGGCGCCGCCGTCCTCAAGGACTCCGTCGCCGCGGTGTCCGTGGGCATCGTGGACGGGGTGCCCGTCCTCGACCTGCCGTACGTGGAGGACGTGAAGGCGGAGACGGACATGAACGTGGTCGTCACCGGGGCCGGGGAGTTCGTGGAGGTGCAGGGCACCGCCGAGGGCGCGCCGTTCACCCGCGCCGAGCTGGACACCCTGCTGGACCTGGCCCTGATCGGCACGGGTGAGCTGGCCCGCGTCCAGGCCGAGACCCTGGCCGCCGCCACGGAGGACCGGGCGTGAGCGCGCCCGCCTCCTCGTCGGCAGGCCTGCCGGAGGGCGCCCGCGTCGTGCTCGCCACGCACAACGCGGGCAAGGTGCGCGAGCTGCGGCAGCTGCTCGCCGGCGCCGTGCCCGGCCTCGACGTGGAGGCCGCGGTGGTGGACGCGGGCGCCGTGGGCGCCCCGGACGTCGTCGAGGACGGCGTCACGTTCGCCCAGAACGCGCTGAAGAAGGCCCGCGCCGTGGCCGCGCACACGGGGCTGATCGCCGTCGCGGACGACTCGGGTCTGGCCGTGGACGTGCTGCACGGCGCCCCCGGGATCTTCTCGGCCCGCTGGGCCGGGCGCCACGGGGACGACCGTGCCAACCTCGAGCTGCTGCTGGCCCAGCTGGCCGACGTGCCGGACGAGCATCGGGGTGCCCAGTTCGTGTGCGCCGCCGCGCTCGCGGTCCC
>NZ_KV825278.1:0-2546 GCF_001816085.1 Micrococcus sp. HMSC31B01 | reverse complement strand
CGGCCCCGTGCCGTCGGGGCGCGTCCGCGTCCGCACGGCTGCGCCCCGGGGCTGTCACACGGGCGCACGGCCCCGGGGCGCGCTTGACGGCGCACCCCTCCGCCCGCCAGAGTGTGGTTGTCATCACAGTGATCTGTCTCACACTGATCCGTCCTACGCACCCCCGGAGGGCCCATGTCATCCAGCGAGCCCACGGCGCCGGTCCCCACGGCCGCGCAGTTCCGCGCCGCGCAGCAGTCCGAGGAGTTCATCGAGCTCCGGCGCACCCACCGATCCTTCGCCTTCCCCATGACCGTGGCGTTCTTCGTCTGGTACCTGGTGTTCGTGATCGTCGGCGCGTTCTTCCCCGAGTTCATGGCGATCCGCCTCGGCGGCAACATCACCCTCGGCCTGATCCTCGGCCTGCTCCAGTTCGTCACCACGTTCCTGATCACCTTCGCCTACGTCCGTTTCTCCAACCGGACCCTGGACCCCCGCGCCACCGCGCTGCGTGAGCGCCTCGAGCGCGAGGCCGCCGGCGCCCACGAGAACCCGGAGGCCACGCGATGAGCGCGCTCACCCCCCTGCTCCAGGCCGCCCCGCAGACGGTCGGCAACCCCGCCGTGAACATCGGCATCTTCGTCGCCTTCGTGGTGGTCACCCTCGTGATCGTGATCCGCGCGTCCAAGACGAACGCGTCCTCGGCCGACTACTACGCCGGCGGCCGCGGCTTCTCCGGCACCCAGAACGGCACGGCCATCGCGGGTGACTACCTCTCCGCGGCCTCGTTCCTGGGCATCGTGGGCGCGATCGCCCTCTACGGCTACGACGGCTTCCTCTACTCGATCGGCTTCCTCGTGGCGTGGCTCGTGGCCCTGCTGCTGGTGGCCGAGCTGCTGCGCAACACCGGCAAGTTCACCATGGCGGACGTGCTGTCCTTCCGCCTGCAGCAGCGTCCCGTGCGCATCGCCGCCGCCTTCGGCACCATGGCCGTCTGCCTCTTCTACCTCCTGGCCCAGATGGCCGGCGCCGGCGGCCTGGTGTCCCTGCTGCTGAACATCAACGACCGGGCCGGCCAGGCCCTCGTGATCGTGATCGTGGGCGTGCTGATGATCGTCTACGTGCTGATCGGCGGCATGAAGGGCACCACCTACGTGCAGATCATCAAGGCGATCCTGCTGATCGCCGGCGCGGGGATCATGACCGTGTGGTCACTGGCCCTGTTCGGCTTCGACTTCAACGCCATGCTGGGGGCCGCCGTCGAGATGCACCCGAAGGGCGAGGCGATCCTCGAGCCGGGCCTGCAGTACGGCGCCAGCGCGCTGACCCGCCTCGACTTCGTGTCCCTGGGCATCGCGCTCGTGCTCGGCACCGCCGGCCTGCCGCACGTGCTCATGCGGTTCTACACGGTGCCCACCGCCAAGGAGGCGCGCAAGTCCGTGGTGTGGGCCATCGTCCTCATCGGCGCGTTCTACCTGTTCACCCTCGTGCTGGGCTACGGCGCCGGCGCGCTGATCGGCCCCGAGCGCATCCTGGCCGCGCCCGGCGGGCAGAACTCCGCGGCCCCGCTCCTGGCGTTCGAGCTCGGCGGCTCCATCCTGCTGGGCCTGATCTCGGCGGTCGCGTTCGCCACCATCCTCGCGGTGGTCGCGGGCCTGGCCATCACGGCGGCGGCGTCCTTCGCCCACGACGTGTACGGCTCCGTGATCGCCAAGCACCCGCTCACCCCGCAGGAGGAGGTGCGGATCGGCAAGATCACCGTGGTGGTGATCGGCGTCCTGGCGATCGTCGGCGGCATCGCCGCCCAGGGCCAGAACGTGGCGTTCCTCGTGGCGCTCGCCTTCGCGGTGGCGGCCTCGGCGAACCTGCCGACCATCCTCTACTCCCTGTTCTGGCGGCGCTTCACCACCCGCGGCGCGGTGTGGTCGATGTACGGCGGACTGCTCTCCGCGATCATCCTGATCGTCCTGTCCCCGGTGATGTCCGGGACGCCGACCTCGATGATCCCGGGCGCGGACTTCGCGGTGTTCCCGCTGAAGAACCCGGGCATCGTCTCCATCCCGCTGGCCTTCTTCCTCGGCTGGCTCGGCTCGGTGACCTCGTCGCGCGCCGAGGACCCCGACAAGCAGGCCGAGATGGAGGTCCGCTCCCTCACCGGCATCGGCGCCGAGAAGCCGGTGCAGCACTGATCCGCGGCTGACCCGGTCCCACGGGGGCCGGCGGGGCGGGACGTCGGGGTGCGGCGTCCGTCCGGCCGGCCCCCCGTCCGTGTCCAGGCCCGACTGACATCATGGCGGGGTGACGCACGGATCCCTCACCGACTACACGCTGCCCGCCCCCGCCCCGGCGGACGACGACGGCGCCCCGCGCGCCGTCGCCCTGATCGGCTCCACGGGCTCGATCGGCACCCAGGGCCTCGACGTGATCGCCCAGGACCCCACCCGGCTCCGGGCCGTCGCGCTCGCGGGCGGGGCGAACACGACCCTGCTGGCCGAGCAGGCCGTGCGCTTCGAGGTCGAGGCGGTGGGCTCCGCCGCGGCGGGGGAGGAGGAGCTGCGCGCCGCCCT
>NZ_KV825277.1:0-1019 GCF_001816085.1 Micrococcus sp. HMSC31B01 | reverse complement strand
TGACGGACGGCGGGCCGCAGGCCGTCGGCGCCCTCGCCCGCGAGCTGGCCGCCGGCGCCGTCCGGGAGGGCTGAGCATGACCGCCCTGGCCTCCCTGGCGTCCCCCGCCGCCCTCGCACCCCTGGCCGCGTTCCCCGCCCCCACCTGGGACGGCTTCGAGATCGGCCCGGTGAAGATCCACGCGTACGCGCTGAGCATCATCCTGGGCATCGTCCTGGCGCTGTGGCTCGCCGAGCGTCGGTGGCGCGCCCGCGGCGGCCCCGAGGACCGTGTGCTCGACATCGCCCTGTGGGCCATCCCGTTCGGCTTCGTGGGCGGTCGGCTCTACCACGTGTTCTCCTCACCGGACCGGTACTTCGGCCCCGGCTTCGACGGCACGGGCGACCCGATCCAGATCCTGTACGTGTGGAACGGTGGACTGGGCATCTGGGGCGCGATCGCCCTCGGCGCCGTGGGCGCGTGGATCGCGTGCCGCCGCTACGGGCTGCGGCTGACGGCCTTCGGCGACGTCGTCGCGCCGGGCATCCTGCTGGCCCAGGCCATCGGCCGGTGGGGCAACTGGTTCAACCAGGAGCTCTTCGGCGGCCCGACGACCCTGCCCTGGGGGCTCGAGGTCGACCCGGCCAGCCCGAACTTCCCGGCCGGCTACGCCCCGGACACGCTGTTCCACCCCACGTTCCTCTACGAGTGCCTGTGGAACCTGGCCGGGGTCGCGCTGCTGCTCCTCGTGGACCGCGCGCTGCACCTGCGCCACGGCCTCATGCTGTGGTCCTACGTCGCCTGGTACACCGCGGGCCGCACGTGGATCGAGATGCTGCGCATCGACGACGCCGAGATGGTCACGCTCTTCGGCGTCACCCAGCGGCTCAACGTGTGGACGTCCCTGCTGGTGTTCGTCATCGCCCTCGCGTTCATCGTCGGGATCCTGCTGCGCCATCGCGGCGCGGCCGCCGGCCCCCACGCCCACCAGAGCGTGTGGCGCGCCGGACACGCCCCCGAGGGCGACGACGGCGCCGCCG
>NZ_KV825276.1:0-1834 GCF_001816085.1 Micrococcus sp. HMSC31B01 | reverse complement strand
GGGCCGGGGAGGCGTCCGGGAAGGTGGCCGCGGCGATCGCGGCGATCGCGGGCGCGTCCTCGGGGCGGGCCGGACGGACGACGGCGGCGCGGGGTGCGGAAGTCATCCCCGCTCAGGCCTGCAGCGCGGGGTGCAGGTCCTTCATGCGGAACCGACGCCGGCGCCGCACCACGAGCACGTCCAGGGCGAGCGCCGCCGCCCCGATGCCCATCAGCACGACCACCGGCACCCAGAAGCGCTGGTCCAGACCGCCGGAGATCGCGTTGCGGAACGCCTCGATGGAGTAGCTCATCGGCATGAACGGGTGCAGCGCCTGGAAGAAGCCGGGCAGCACCTCGGCCGGGTAGGTGCCGCCGGTGGAGGCCAGCTGCAGGATCAGCAGGACCAGCAGCAGCGCCGAACCGGGGGTGCCGAGCGCCGTCTGCACCAGGTGCGCGATGAGGGAGAACACCACGGCCACGAGCACCGTCAGGGCCACGGCCCGCACCGGGTGGACGGGGGCCAGGCCCAGCGGCAGCGTGGCGGCCAGCATGAGCAGGCCGCCGCCCACGGCCACGATGCCCACGGGCAGCCACGCGGCCAGCGCGATCGCCACCGGGTTGCGGCGCCCGGCCAGCAGCCGCCCGCTGATGGGCCGCATGATGTTGAACGCGGCGATGCCGAACACCCACAGCGCGATGGAGAAGAACATCGGCGCCATGCCGCGGCCGTAGACCTCCGCGGAGTTGTCCACCTGCATCACGGCCTCCACCGGCCGGGACATCACCAGGGCGGCCTCGTCCCGCTCGTCCTCGGTCAGGGCGGGGACGCGGTCGACGCCGTCGGAGAGCCCGGAGGCGAGCTCGTGGGCGCCGTCGTCGAGGGTGCCGAGGCCGGTGTGCAGCTCCCCGGCGCCGTCCTGGAGCTGGGCCAGGCCGTCGTCGAGCTCGGTGGCGCCGGACTCCAGCTGGCCCGCACCGTCCTGCAGGGTCAGCGCCCCGTCGTGGAGCGCGGCGTTGCCCTCGGCGAGGGTGGTCGCCCCGTCCGTCAGCTCGCCGAGGCCGGACTGCAGCTCCCCGGCGCCGTCCTGGAGCTGGGCCAGGCCGCCGTCGAGCTCGGTCGCGCCGGAGCCCAGCTGCTCGAGGCCGTCCGCGAACTTCCCGGCGCCGTCGGCGAGGGAGTCGGCCCCGTCCTTCGCCTCACCGATCCCGCCCTGCAGCTTCTCCGCGCCCGCGGCCACGGCGTGGGCGCCGTCGTTGAGGTCCGTCAGATCCGCCTTGGCGGAGGCGGCGACGTCGTCCTCGACGAAGCCCTGGACGCGCTCGTTGGCGGCCGCGGAGGTCGCGGCGGCCTCCTCGGCGCGGCCGGCGACGGCGGTCACCCGCTCGTCCGCGCCGGTGAGCGCCTCCTGGAGCGCGGCGTACTGCTCGGACTCGGCGAGCGTCGGGTCCTCTTCGGCGAGCTCGGCCAGGGCGGCCTGCGCGTCGGCGATGCGGGCGCCCGCGCCGTCCTCGGCCGTGCCGGCCACCTCGGCGACCCGCTGGACGTCCTCGTCCACCGCGGCGACGTCGGCGGCCACCGCGTCCTGCCGCTCGATCACCTGGTCCAGGCCGGGGATCACCGTGTCGTAGAGCTGCTGGGTGCCGTCGGCCACCTGCGTGGCGCCGTCGGTGAGCTCGGCCGATCCGGTCTGCAGTTGGGCCAGCCCGTCGGAGAGGTCCGTGGCGCCCTGACGCAGGGCGGGGGCGTTCTCGGCGAGCTGCCCGGCTCCGTCGGCGAGGGCCTGGGATCCCTCGCGCGCCTGGTCGAGCCCGTCGGCCAGGCGGCCGGCCCCGTCCTGCGCGGATGCGGCGCC
>NZ_KV825275.1:0-4448 GCF_001816085.1 Micrococcus sp. HMSC31B01 | reverse complement strand
CACGGTGGCCTCCGCGAGCGGGTCCGCGATGGGGTGCGTCAGGGCCGCGCGCAGCGAGCCCGCGTCGAGCGCGACGGCGGCGTAGGTGAGGTCCTCGTCGTTGGGCAGCACGAGGCGGACGCCCCCGGGCACCTCGAGGTCCGGCAGGGGCACGGCCGCGCCCTCCGCCCCACCCGGCACATCGGCGGTGACCTGGGCGGTGCGGCGCAGGACGCCGTCCTGCCCGGGCGTGAAGACGCCGACCTTCAGCACGTGCGGGCGGAGGATCGGCCCGCCCGTGACCGGGTCCGCGCCCTCCTGGCGCAGCACCGGGGCGTCGCCGTCGACGTCGACCCGCAGCCGGGGCACGCCGGAGGTGTGCAGCCACGCGTCCGCCCATGCGCGCATGTCCCGCCCCGAGGCGGCCTCGAGCGCGGCCATGAAGTCGGCGAGGGAGGCGTTGCCCCACGCGTGGGCGGCGAAGTAGCGGTGCGCGGCGTCGAGGAACGCCGCACGGCCCACGTAGGCGGCCAGCTGCTTGAGCACGGAGGCGCCCTTGGCGTAGGTGATGCCGTCGAAGTTCTGACGGGCGGCCTCGAGGTCGACGATGTCCGCGACGATGGGGTGCGTCGTCGGCATCTGGTCCTGCACGTACGCCCAGGCCTTGCGGCGGGACGCGAAGGTCACCCATGCGGTCCGGAAGTCGGTGGCCTCGTCCACGCCGAGGGCGCCCATGTAGTCCGCGAACGACTCCTTGAGCCACAGGTCGTCCCACCAGTGCATCGTCACGAGGTCGCCGAACCACATGTGCGCCATCTCGTGCAGGATCACGTTGGCCCGGCCCTCGTACTGGACCGCGGTGGCCCGCGAGGTGAACACGAAGTCCTCGGTGAAGGTCACGAGGCCCGGGTTCTCCATGGCGCCGAGGTTGTACTCGGGCACGAACGCCTGGTCGTACTTGCCCCACGGATACGCGACGCCGAAGAGGTCGTGGAAGAACGTCAGCCCCCGCTTGGTCACGTCGAACACGGCCACGGGGTCGAACGCGTCGGCCATCGTGCGCCGGGTGAACAGCCGCAGCGGCACGGCCTGCGCACCGCTGGCCGGGTGACCGTCCCAGGCGTCCTCCCACTGCGCATAGGGGCCGGCGAGCAGCGTCGTGATGTAGGTGGACTGGGGGAGCGTCGGGGCGAACTCCACCCGGACGACACCGTCCCCGGCCGGCGTCCGGGACACCTCCGGCCGGTTCGAGGCCAGCACCCAGTCCGCGGGTCCGGTGAGGGAGAAGGTGAAGGCGGCCTTGAGATCCGGCTGCTCGAAGTCCGGGAACACGCGGCGCGCGTCGGCGGGCTCGTACTGGGTGTAGAGGTAGACCTCGCCGTCAGCGGGGTCCGTGAAGCGGTGCAGGCCCTCGCCCGACCGGGAGTACACGGAACGGCCGACCAGCTCGACCACGTTCTGCGCCGCCAGGTCGGGCAGCAGCACCCGGGCCCCGCCCACGACCTCGGCCACGTCCAGCGCCGTGCCGTTGAGGGTCACCGACTCCACACCGCCGTGGATCCAGTCCAGGTGGGTCTGCGCGCCGGGCTCGGCGCACGCGAAGCGGATCACGGTGCGGACCGGATAGGTGTCGGTCGCGGCGTCCCGGGCGTCGGAGAGGTCCACGTCCACGACGTAGTCCTGCACCGTGAGCAGGCGGGAGCGGTCCGCGGCCTCAGCGCGGGTGACGTTGGTGGCGTCGAGGTCGGGGGTGGTGTCGGTCAAGGCGAGCCTCCGGTCGGGGATCCAGCGGGGACGGCGACGCGCGGACACACCGGGGCGTGCCCGCGCGTCGGCGGTGGTCCGGGACCGGCGGCCCGGGGCCGCGTCAGTGCGGCTTCGGGACGGGCTGGCCCTTGGAGAGCACCGTCAGGCCGGATTCTGTCACGGTGTAGCCGTTCGCCTCGTCCTCCGCCCGGTCGAAGCCGATGCGCGCGCCCGGGGGCACGACCACGTTCTTGTCCAGGATCGCGTTGCGCACGTGGGCCCCCTCGCCGATCACGACGGAGCCCAGCAGCACCGACTGCTCCACCCACGCCTCGTTGTGCACGCGCACGTCCGTGGAGAGCACGGACTGGGCCACGGTGCCCCCGGAGATGACCACACCCTGGGAGAGGATCGAGTCGTTCGCCGAGCCGGGGCGGCGGGTGGACGAGCGCACGAGCTTGGCGGGCGGGGAGACGGACTGGCGGGTGTAGAGCGGCCACTCGCGGTTGTAGAGGTTGAACTCCGGCCACGGCTGCACCAGGTCCATGTGCGCGTCGTAGTAGGAGTCCAGGGTGCCGACGTCCCGCCAGTAGTGCTTGCCGGCCGTGCCGCCGGGCACCTCGTTGGTGGTGAAGTCGTACACCCCGGCCTCGCCGCGCTCCACGAACAGCGGGATGATGTCCCCGCCCATGTCGTTGTTCGACTCGGGGTTCTCCTCGTCCTGGTTCAGCGCCGCCACGAGGGCGTCCGTGTCGAACACGTAGTTGCCCATCGAGGCCAGGAACTGCGTGGGGTCGTCCGGCAGGCCGGGGGTCGTCTCCGGCTTCTCCACGAACGCCGAGATCCGCGTCCTGTCCTGCGGGTCCGTCTCGATCACCCCGAACGAGGAGGCCAGCTCGAGCGGCTGGCGCACCGCGGCCACGGTCGCCTTGGCCCCCGAGGCGATGTGCTGGTCCACCATCTGCTGGAAGTCCATGTGGTAGACGTGGTCCGCGCCGATGACGACGACGATGTCCGGCCGTGCGTCGTGGATCAGGTTCATGGACTGGTAGATGGCGTTCGCGCTGCCCGTGAACCAGTCCTTGCCCCGGCGCTGCTGCGCCGGCACGGAGGCCACGTAGTTGTTCAGCAGCGTGGACATCCGCCACGTCTCGGAGATGTGGCGGTCCAGCGAGTGCGACTTGTACTGCGTCAGCACGACGATCTCGCGGTACCGGCTGTTGACCAGGTTGGACAGCGCGAAGTCGATGAGGCGGTACGTGCCGCCGAACGGGACGGCAGGCTTGGCACGGTCGGCCGTCAGCGGCATCAGACGCTTGCCCTCACCGCCCGCCAGCACGACCGAGAGGACCTTCTTCTGCACCATCTGCGTCACTCCTCGTGAGCCGGGTCGTCGCGACCCGCACGCGTGCTCTGGGCGTGCGGGGCATCCGTGCCGCCAGACTATCGACCCCCGCCGGGCTGAACTAGGTTGGGGGCGTGCGCATCGACATCGTGAGCAAAGAGTTCCCCCCGTCCATCTACGGCGGTGCCGGCGTCCACGTCGCCGAGCTGACCCGCGTCCTCGCCTCCCGTGCCGACGTCCGCGTGCACGCCTTCGGCGAGCCGCGCGACCCGGACTACCACGGGGCCCGCGTCCTGACGTACCCGAACCCGCCCGGGTTCGACGCCGCCAACGGGGCCGTGCAGACCCTGGCCACCGACCTCACGATCCTCGGCGACCTCGAGGGCGCCGACGTCATCCACTCCCACACCTGGTACGCCAACCTGGCCGGCCACCTCGGCAAGCTCCTGCACGAGACCCCCCACGTCCTCTCCGCGCACTCCCTCGAGCCGCTGCGCCCCTGGAAGGCGGAGCAGCTCGGCGGCGGCTACGCCCTGTCCAGCTGGGCCGAGCGCACGGCCTACCTCGGGGCGGACGCGGTCATCGCGGTCTCGGACGGCATGCGTCGGGACATCCTGGCCTGCTACCCGGACGTGGACCCGACCAAGGTGCACACGGTCCACAACGGCATCGACACCCAGGTCTGGACCCCGCAGACCGGCACCGCCGCACTGGAGAAGTACGGGATCGACCCGGACAAGCCCTCCGTCGCGTTCGTCGGCCGCATCACGCGCCAGAAGGGCGTGCCCCACCTGCTCCGTGCGGCCCTGCGACTGCCGGAGGACGTCCAGCTCGTGCTGTGCGTAGGCGCCCCGGACACCGCGGAGCTGGCGCACGAGGTGAACGGGTTGATCGCCGAGCTGCGGCGCACCCGCCAGGGCGTCGTCGTGATCGAGGGGATGATCCCGCGCCACGAGGTGATGGAGATCCTCACGGCCGCCACCGTGTTCGCCTGCCCCTCGGTCTACGAGCCGCTGGGCATCGTCAACCTCGAGGCGATGGCGTGCGGCACCGCCGTCGTCGCCTCCGCCGTGGGCGGCATCCCGGAGGTCGTGCAGGACGGCGAGACCGGCCTGCTCGTCCCCTTCGAGCAGGTCGACGACGGCACGGGGGCGCCCGTGGACGAGGAGAGGTTCGCCGCCGACTTCGCGGCCGCGCTCACCCGCGTCGTGGAGGACCCGGAGCGCGCCCGCGCGATGGGTGAGGCCGGCCGGGCCCGCGCGATCGAGCACTTCTCGTGGGAGACCATCGCGGAGCGCACGATCGAGGTCTACGAGGCCGTGCTGCGCTGAGCCCGCCCGACCACGCACACGGGCCCCCGCCACCGCGAGGTGACGGG
>NZ_KV825274.1:0-3377 GCF_001816085.1 Micrococcus sp. HMSC31B01 | reverse complement strand
TCGCAGCGGCCGCACGGCGCGGCGGTGGGGTCGTCCAGGGTGCGGGCCAGGAACTCCATGCGGCACCGGTCCGTGGTCTGGTAGTCGAGCATGAGCCGCTCCTCGGCCCGGCGGGCCTCGGCCACGCGGGCGTACCGCTCGGCGTCGTACGTCCACTCCCGCCCGGTGGCGCGCCAGCCGCCGCCCACCCGCTCGACCGCCCCGTCCACGGCGAGGACCTTGAGCAGCAGCTCCAGGGAGGTGCGCTTGATCCGCACGGCCGGCTCGAGCGCCGCCACGGAGAGGGCCCCGCCGTGGTCCGCGAGCGCCCCCAGCACGGCGCGCGCCTGCTCCTCGTCCGGCATGGAGGCGGTGGCGAAGTACTCCCAGATGCGACGGTCCTCGGGCCCGGGCAGCAGGAGCACGTCCGCGTGGTCCGTCCCGCGGCCGGCGCGGCCGACCTGCTGGTAGTACGCCACGGGCGAGCCCGGCGCACCGAAGTGCACCACGAACGTCAGGTCCGGCTTGTCGAAGCCCATGCCGAGCGCCGAGGTGGCCACGACGGCCTTCACCCGGTTGGCCTTGAGGTCCTCCTCGATCTCGGCGCGCCGCTCCGGGTCTGTGCGGCCCGTGTAGGCGACCACCTCGTGCCCCGCCTCGCGCAGGGCGCGCGCCGTGTCCTCGGCGGCGGAGACCGTGAGGGCGTAGACGATCCCGGAGCCCGGCAGGTCCGCGAGGTGGTCGAGGAGCCAGGCCAGGCGCGCGGCCGGGCTGGGCATGCGCAGCACGCCCAGGCGCAGCGAGGCGCGGGCCAGGGGGCCGCGGAGCACGAACACGTCCTGCTCGGAGGCGACGCCGAGCTGCTCCACCACATCCGCCACCACACGGGCGTTGGCCGTGGCGGTGGTGGCCAGCACGGGCACCGCGCGCGGCCCCTCGGCGGGAAGCAGCCCGATCAGGTCCCGGATGCGGCGGTAGTCCGGCCGGAAGTCGTGGCCCCAGTCGGAGATGCAGTGGGCCTCGTCCACCACGAGCAGACCCATGCGCGCCACGAGGTCCGGCAGCTGCTCGTCCCGGAACCGGGGGTTCGTGAGGCGCTCGGGCGAGATCAGCAGCACGTCCACCTCGTCCGCCGCGAGCCGGGCCCGGACCTCGTCCCACTCCGTGGCGTTCGCCGAGCTCACGGACACCGCGCGCACGCCCGCCCGGGCGGCGGCCGCGACCTGGTCCCGCATGAGCGCGAGCAGCGGGGAGACGATCAGCGTGGGCCCCGCGCCGCGGGCACGCAGCAGGAGGGAGGCCACGAAGTACACGGCGGACTTGCCCCAGCCGGTGCGCTGCACCACCAGGGCGCGGCGGCGGTGGGCCACGAGCGCCTCGATCGCCTCGAACTGCCCGTCCTTGAATCGCGCGTCCGGCCGGTCCACGAGCCGACGCAGGACTGCCAGGGCCTCCTCGCGCAGCGCGGTGTCGCCCCCCGGCACGGAGGTCTCGGGGAGGCGGGGGCCGGCGTCGGGGTGCGAGGTGGCGTCCATGGCGTCAGTATGCCAATCGGCCCGGACACCGCAGGCGCGGCGGCGCCGTGCACCGGTGGGATGATGGCGGGATGAAGCTGAGCGCCTACACCGACGTCTGCCTGCGCGTGCTGATGACGCTCGCGGCGGCCGAGGGGGAACGGCTCACCAGCCAGCAGATCGCGGACCGGATCCAGGTGCCCTACAACCACGTGATCAAGGCGGTCGCCGAGCTGCGTCGCCGCGGGACCATCGAGGTGCTGCGCGGTCGGCATGGCGGGGCCATGATCGCCGCGGCCGGTCTGGACCAGCGTGTGGGCGAGCTCGTGCGCTCGCTGAGCAGCCGCGACGAGGTGATCGACTGCGCCGGGCGCGACTCCGGGGTGGCGTGCCCCTACGCCGGCGACTGCCGCCTGCGCGGCGCCCTGCACCGCGCACGCGAGGCCTTCCTCGCCGAACTCGACACCGTGCGGATCCGGGATCTGGTGAGCACCGGGCCTGTCGGCGGGCCCGTGCTGCTGGGCCTGCCGGAGATCCCCGTGGCGCACTGAGGGAACGAGCCGGGGGCGAGTTCCCGACGGCGATGGCCGGGTGTAATCTGGCAAAAACAGCGCAAGATTCCCCGCCGAGGAGACGGAGACCCCCGTGCTGTCCGAGAAGTCCCGCCCCGTCATCGAGGCCACCGCCGCCGTCGTCGCCGAGCACATGCCGGAGATCACGCCCCTGTTCTACGCCCACATGTTCGAGGCCCACCCCGAGCTCCTCGACGGCGTCTTCTCCCGCGCCAACCAGCGCAACGGCGAGCAGGCCCAGGCCCTCGCTGGATCCATCGTGAAGTTCGCGGTGCACCTGCTCGAGAACCCGGGCACCCTGCCCGAGGCCGTCCTGTCCCGCATCGCCCACAAGCACACCGCCCTCGGCATCGTCGAGGAGCAGTACCCGATCGTCTACGAGAACCTCTTCTGGGCCATCGGCGAGGTGCTCGGCGACGCCGTCACCCCCGCGGTGGCCGACGCCTGGACCGAGGTCTACTGGCTCATGGCCGACGCCCTCATCAAGATCGAGAAGGGCCTCTACGCCCAGCAGGCCAACGACAGGATGTGGACGGACTGGAAGGTCGTGTCCAAGGAGCCCACCGGCAACGCGGCCGTCACCTTCCGCTTCGAGCCGGCCGACGACACCCCGCAGAGCCCCGGCAGTGCCGGCGGCTACGTGTCCGTGCGCCTGAAGGTCGAGGACGGCCTGCGCCAGTGCCGCCAGTACTCCCTCTCCGAGAAGGCCGGGTCCGCCACCGAGCGCGTCATCACCGTGAAGCTGGACGAGGGCGGCGAGGTCTCGCCCGTGCTCATCCAGAACGTGGAGGTCGGCGACGTCATTGAGCTGTCCAACCCCTACGGCGACATCACCCTCGAGGACGAGGACTCCACCGCTCCCCTGGTCCTGGCGACCGCCGGCATCGGCATCACCCCGGCCGCGGCGATCCTGGACGCCCTCGCCCAGCAGGGCTCGGACCGCCAGGTCCTCCTCTTCCACGGCGACGCGTCCTGGGAGGCCGTGGCCCTGCGGGAACAGGTGACGGAGTCCCTGGCGGCGCTGCCGCACGGCGACGCCCGCCTCTTCCTCGGGGTGCGACCCGAACAGGACCCCGAGGGCGTCACGACCGTCGAGGGTGTGATGCACTTCGACGACGTCGAACTGCCCCGCGACGGGCACTACATCCTGTGCGGCCCGCTCGCGTTCATGCAGTCCACCCGCTCGAAGCTGATCGATGCCGGCGTGCCCGCGACGTCCGTCCGCTACGAGATCTTCGGCCCGGACCTCTGGCTCGCCGCCTGATCCGGCCCCGGAACGCGGAACGGCCCGCACCCCTCACGGGTGCGGGCC
>NZ_KV825273.1:0-1100 GCF_001816085.1 Micrococcus sp. HMSC31B01 | reverse complement strand
CACGGCCGGTCACCTCACGAGGTGACCGGCCGTCGTCGTGCCGGGTGTCAGTCCCCGGACGTGGAGGGGGACGGGGAGGCCGAAGTCGACTTCGTCGGTGACGGGCTGGCCGACGCCGAGGCGGACGCCTCCGCGGCCCGCTGGGATTCGGCGGCCTCCCGCGCGGCGCCCTGGAACGGCCGCGGCGGCTGGCCGGGGGCCACGGGGCCGGGGGCGCCCTCGGGGCGGTCGATCGTGGACTGGTTGTTCAGCAGCTCGTCGGGCACGCGGCCGGTGGGGATCTCCCGGGCCTGGGCCAGGGTCTCCTCGTCCATCTGCGCGTTCAGGAAGAACGGCGAGCTGAGCTTGATGACCTCCTGGAAGTCCCCGGCGTCCTTCAGCACGGTGTCCGCGAGGTGGTCGCGGGTCTCGGTGACGAGGGTGGTGCTCTGCGCGACCGGCGAGTTCTTCACCTGGGTGAGGCCGCCGTTGGCGTCGCCGAAGCCCTCCATGGAGCCCATGGTCACGGAGACCATCTCGCTGCCGTCCTCGGAGCAGGCCCACGCGGTGCGCTGGGGCAGCAGGGGGGCGCCGTCCTGGCCGCCGACCATGCCGGGGCGCAGCAGGGCGAGCAGCCCCTTGCCGGTCTTCGGGTCGAACGTGTACTCGTCCGCCACGGCGGCGGGCTCCTCCTGGCACCACTCCAGGCGGGAGCCGTCGAGGTTGTGCTGGTAGTGGACCTGCGCCAGGGGCATGCCGGGGCTGTACTCGAAGTAGCCGTTGTAGACGCAGGTGAGGAACTCGTGGGTCTCGTCCTGCGAGGCGAACAGCTGCACGATCTCGATGTTCGAGCTGTCCGGGATGTGCGTGGCGACGGCGTCCAGGGTGCGCTGGTCCAGGACGTCGCGCGTGCAGTCCATCACGGAGACGGTGTCGTTGCGGACCGCGGCCGTGTTCTTCCAGGCCTCGGTGGCGGCGCCGTCCTTGATGCCCGGGCCGACGGTCTCGAACGCCTGACGCGGCTCGGCGCGCGGGGTGCCCTCGGCGGACTCCGACGCGAGGGCCTCACGGACGCGGGACGCCGCGGCGGACGCGGGGTCGGTGGGGCTCTCCGTGGCCGA
>NZ_KV825272.1:0-3629 GCF_001816085.1 Micrococcus sp. HMSC31B01 | reverse complement strand
AGGGCGCCGCCGAGGACGACGCGCACGGCCGCCCGCAGCGCGGGCGCGTCGCCGAGCCGGGCCCCGACCCAGCCGGTGACGGCGAGGGCCACGAGGGTGACGGCGAACGTGAACGGGACGCGGAGGCCCACCGGCGCCAGGACGACCGTCAGGAAGGGCAGCAGCGCGCCCACGAGGAACGCAAGGAAGGACGCCCCGGCGGCGGCCCACGGGCTGACGACGTCCTCCTCCGCCATGCCCAGCTCCATGCGCAGATGCGCGGCGAGCGCATCCTTCTCGGTGAGCTCCCGCGCGGCGGCCTCGGCCGTGGCCCGGCTCAGGCCGTCCGCCTCGTAGAGCTGCACGAGCTCCTCCAGCTCACCCTCGGGATCCTCCTCGAGCTCACGGCGCTCCTTGGCGATCAGCGACTTCTGCGAGTCGGAGGACGAGGAGACGGACACGTACTCGCCCAGCGCCATGGAGAAGGCGCCGCCGACCACGGCCGCGGCGCCGGCCAGCAGGATCGGGGTGAACGCCGTCGTCGCACCGGCGACACCGACGACGGTGGCCGCGACGGACACGATGCCGTCGTTGGCACCGAGCACGCCCGCGCGGAGCCAGTTGAGGCGGGCATGCACGCCGCCGGTGGCGTGCGGCTCGTCGGGACCGCCCGGCGGGAGCTGATCTGCCAGGGGCGAGGACTGTTCAGACGTGTGCGACATGTCTCCATGCTCGCGGCGCCGGGCGGGGCGCGCCAGACAGGTGAGGCGTTCCTTCGGACGGGGACGCCACGACACCCGGTCTCGCTGTTGCCAGGATTGTTCAACAACAGCTACCGTCTCCCCCAGCGCCTCGTGACGCCCGTCACCTCGCCCGGCGCCCTCGACGAAGGTGACCACCGTGTCCCACGCAGACATCCCCCACGCCGGGCCGGACGGCGCGACCCCCTCGGGCACCGCACCGAAGACGGACTCCCGTGCCGCGAGCGCCACCCGGCGCACCGCACTGCTCGGCGCCATGTTCCTCATGGCCACCTCGGCCATCGGCCCCGGCTTCATCACGCAGACCGCCACGTTCACCGTCCGGATGGGCGCCGCGTTCGCGTTCGCCATCCTGGTCTCGATCCTCATCGACATCGCCGTCCAGATGAACGTGTGGCGCGTCATCGGCGTCTCCGGCATGCGCGCCCAGGAGCTGGCGAACCGCGTCCTGCCCGGCCTCGGCTGGGTCCTCGCCGCGCTCGTGTTCCTCGGCGGCATGGTCTTCAACATCGGCAACATCGCCGGCACCGGCCTCGGCGCGAACGCCATGCTCGGCGTCGACCCCCTGATCGGTGGCGGCGTCTCCGCGCTCATCGCGCTGCTGATCTTCCTCTCCAAGCGCGCCGGCGTGGCCCTGGACCGGATCGTGGTGGCGCTCGGCGCCGTCATGATCCTGCTGATGCTGTACGTGGCCATCACCTCCGCCCCGCCCGTGGGCGAGGCCCTGCGCCAGTCCGTGATGCCGGAGGAGGTCGACTTCTTCGTGATCGTCACCCTCGTGGGCGGCACCATCGGCGGCTACATCACCTACGCGGGTGCCCACCGCATGATCGACTCCGGAGTGAAGGGCGTGGACGACGTCCAGGACATCACCCGCAGCTCCGTGGCCTCGATCCTCGTGACCGGCCTGATGCGCGCCCTCCTGTTCCTGGCGATCCTCGGCGTCGTCGCCTCGGGGGCGGTGCTGTCCAAGGACAACCTGGCCGCCTCCGCCTTCCAGGCCGCCGCCGGCGACATCGGCCTGCGCATGTTCGGCATCGTCCTGTGGGCCGCCGCCGTCACCTCCGTGATCGGCGCGTCGTACACCTCGATCAGCTTCGTCACCCGCTCCACCACCAGCGCCCGCACCCGCAACCTGCTGACGGTCGCCTTCATCGTGGTCTGCACCGCCCTCTACCTGGCGCTGCGCCAGGCCCCGCAGACGCTGCTCGTGTTCGCCGGCGCGTTCAACGGCATGATCCTGCCGGTCGGCTTCGCCGCCCTCCTGTACGTGGCCTGGCGCCGCCGCGACCTGCTGCACGGCTACCGCTACCCCGGGTGGCTGCTCGTGATCGGCGCGCTCGCGTGGATCGTCTCCGTGTTCATCGCGGTGCGCGGGTTCATCCCCATGGTCGAGATGATCACCGGTGCCTGAGATGACCACGACGACGCCGCTGCCGCCGCTGGACGGCGCCACGACCCCCGCGCAGGCCCGCGAGCGGTTCCGCGCGGGGCTCGTGCGGCCGACCTCGGGGATCGCCGACGGCTACGCGCAGGCGAACCTCGTCTCGATCCCGCAGGACCACGCCTACGACGTCCTGCTCTTCGCCCAGCGCAACCCCCAGGCCCTGCCGCTGCTCGGCGTGTTCGAGGCCGGCGAGGTCAACGGCCCCGCGCTGGACGGCGACGTCCGCACGGACGTGCCGCAGTACGTGGTGTACCGCGACGGCGTCGAGACGGACCGCCCCACGGATCTGCTCGACGTGTGGCGGGACGACCTCGTGACGTTCGTGATCGGCTGCTCGTTCACCTTCGAGTCCGCCCTGGTGGCCGAGGGCATCCGGATGGCCCACCAGGACGCCGGCGTGAACGTGCCGATGTACCGCACCACGCGGCGCTGCGCCTCGGCGGGCCGCCTCTCGGGCCCGCTCGTGGTCTCGATGCGCCCCATCCCCGCCGACCGCGTGGCCGACGCCGTGCGCATCACCTCCCGCTACCCCGCGGTGCACGGCGCGCCCGTGCACGTGGGCGACCCGGCCGGCCTCGGGATCACGGACCTGTCGGCACCGGACTTCGGCGACGCCGTCGAGGTCCCGCAGGGCCACCTGCCCGTGTTCTGGGCGTGCGGGGTGACGCCGCAGGCGGCGATCATGGAGTCCCGCCCGCCGCTGGCCATCACCCACGCTCCCGGGCACATGCTCATCACGGACCTGCCGGACCGGATGTTCCAGGTCCCGTGACCGTCCGGGCCCGGGGAGGCGGTCAGTCCCCCGCGGCGGCGAGGTGCGCCAGGACGAACTGCTCCGCCTCGTCCAGGTAGTCGCCGAACATGGCGTGCACCGCGGGCAGGTCGCCGGCCAGCAGCCGCTCCACGATCCACCGGTTGCGGTCCGCGAACAGCACGTGCAGGCGCGTCTGCTCGTCCATGGGGTGGAACGCCAGGCGCACGCGGGCCTGCACCGACGCCATGAGCCGCGTGAGCTCGGGGGCGCCGGCCAGGTCCACGATGCCGACGTGGACGCGATGGTTGGCGTCGCCCAGGACCCGCGCGGGGGTGTCCGGGCCGCCCGAGAGCAGGTCCTGGGCACAGCGCAGCTGGCGCGCCGCGCCGGGGGTGAGCTCACCGTGCTCGAGGGCGCCGAGCTGGATCACCCGACGCGTGCGGTACAGCCCACGCACGTCCTCCGGACCCGGCGCCGTCACGAACACCCCGCGGTGCGGCCGTCGCTCCACGAGGCCCTCCGAGGCCAGCATGGTGAACGCCTCGCGCAAGCTGTTGCGGCTGACCTGGAGCTCGGCGGCCAGCGCCACCTCTCCCAGTCGCTCCCCCGGCACGAGCCCGGCCGCCGCGATCCGCTGCCGCAGCTGTGCGGCCGCGGCCACGGGAGCCGGAGCCGGGGCGGACTCGCC
>NZ_KV825271.1:0-2058 GCF_001816085.1 Micrococcus sp. HMSC31B01 | reverse complement strand
GGAGGCGGCGGGCATGCGGGCGGCCGACGCGCCGGTCTCGGGCGGCCAGGTGGGCGCCGAGGCCGGCACCCTCGCCTTCATGGTGGGCGCCTCGGACGAGGTGTACGCCGAGGTGCTGCCGCTGCTCGAGGTCATGGGCGCGCGGATCGTGCACTGCGGGGCCGCCGGCCTGGGCCAGGCCGCGAAGATCTGCAACAACATGGTGCTGGGGGTCACGCAGATCGCCGTCGCCGAGGCCTTCGTCCTGGGCGAGCGCCTGGGCCTGCAGCACCAGGCCCTGTATGACGTGATGAGCAAGGCCTCCGGGCAGTGCTGGTCCCTGACCACCAACTGCCCGGTGCCCGGCCCCGTCCCCGGCTCCCCCGCGAACCGGGACTTCCAGCCCGGCTTCGCCGGCGCCCTGATGGCCAAGGACCTCGGGCTCGCGCTCGCGGCCCTGGACGAGCAGGGCGTGGCGGCCGACCTGGGCCGCCTCGCGCAGGCCAAATACGCCGAGTACGCCGCCGGAGAAGGCGCCGCCCGCGACTTTTCCGGCATCATCGAGGACATCCGAGCATCACACACGGACAGGAGCGAGGCATGAGCGAGCAGACCACCCCGGACGGCGCCGAGTCGCCGATCATCGTCGAGCGGCAGGGCCGGGTCGGCCACATCCGCCTGAACCGGCCGAAGGCCCTGAACGCGCTGAACGAGGCGACGATGCGTGCCGTCGTCGCGGCGGTGCAGGAGCTGGACACCGACCCGGAGATCGGGGCGATCCTGCTCTCCGGCTCCCCCAAGGCGTTCGCCGCCGGCGCGGACATCAAGGAGATGGCCACCAAGGAGTTCTCCGAGATGTACGCGGCCGACTGGTTCGCCGGCTGGGACGGGCTCACCCGTGCCCGCACCCCCATCGTGGCGTGCGTGACCGGCTACGCCCTCGGCGGCGGCTGCGAGCTGGCCATGATGGCCGATGTGCTCGTGGCCGGCGAGGGCGCGAAGTTCGGCCAGCCCGAGATCAACCTCGGCGTCATCCCCGGCATGGGAGGCTCCCAGCGCCTGACCCGCGCCGTGGGCAAGGCGAAGGCCATGGACATGATCCTCACCGGCCGCATGATCGGGGCCGAGGAGGCCGAGCGCATCGGGCTCGTCTCCCGCGTGGTGGCCGACGAGAAGGCCCTCGAGGAGGCGCTGGAGGTGGCCGCGACCATCGCGTCCAAGTCCAAGCCGGCCTCCTGGATGGCCAAGGAGGCCGTCAACGCCGCGTTCGAGACCACGCTTGCCCAGGGCATCGCCTTCGAGCGCCGCGTGTTCCACTCCGCGTTCGCCACGGCGGACCAGAAGGAGGGCATGGACGCGTTCACGGCCAAGCGCGAGGCGGGGTGGCAGCACCGATGAGCGACGCGCAGACCACGGCGACGACGGCCCCCGCGGCTGGGCAGGACGGCGCGGCGGACGAGGTGCTCCTCGAGGTCCGCGACGGCCTCGGCCGCATCACGCTGAACCGTCCGCGCGCCCTGAACGCGCTGACGCAGGACATGGTCCGGGCGATCGACGCGGCCCTGACCGACTGGGCCGCGGACCCCGCCGTGCGCGGCGTGCTCATCCGCGGCGCCGGGGAGAAGGGACTGTGCGCCGGCGGTGACGTCGTCTCCCTGCGCTCCTCGCTCCTGGCCGGGCGGTTCGCGGAGGCCGAGCAGTTCTTCCGCGACGAGTACGCGATGAACGAGCGCATCGCCACCTACCCCAAGCCGTACGTGGCCTTCATGGACGGCATCGTCCTGGGCGGCGGCATGGGCGTGTCCGCGCACGGCTCGCATCGCGTGGCCACCGAGCGGACCCGCGCCGGCATGCCCGAGACGGCGATCGGGTTCACCCCCGACGTCGGCGGCTCCTTCCACCTCGCCCGCGCACCCTTCCAGGCGGGCCGGCACCTGGCCGCGACCTCGGCGCACGCCTCCGGTTCCGACGCGGTGGCCCTGGGTCTGGCGGACGTCTTCGTGGAGTCCGCCCGGCTGGACGAGCTCGAGCAGGCCCTCGCCGCGGCGTTCGGCGCCCTCGGCTCGGCCGCGGACGCGG
>NZ_KV825270.1:0-5782 GCF_001816085.1 Micrococcus sp. HMSC31B01 | reverse complement strand
CGGGCGGTGCGCCGCCCGCACCCGGTCGACGACCGCGTCGCGCGCCGGCGCGGCCTCGGGGAGGGTGACCGCGTAGATGTAGGCGAGCGTGTGGCGGAGCCGGCGCATCGGGTCCTCGGTGAACCGGGAGTGGACGGCGACGCCGGCCCCCACCGGCCGGTGCGCCACCTGGAGCAGGATCGCCGCACCGGCGCCGGCGAGGATCACGGCCTCGCGGGCGAGGGCGGCCGCGGAGGTCGGGGCGGAGTGGCGGTCGGGGCGCATGGTCCCAGCCTCGCACCGGACCGGGCGGAGGGGCAGGGAGCCAAGATGAACGGTGCCGTTCACCTTCTGTTCATTTTGCTGTTCGCCTGCCGCTCGTGGCGCCTCGATCCGAAAACCGCATGATTGCGCCGATTTCTCGCCATGCAGGCATGTGCGGCGGAGTGCCTCAGGTCACGTTGATGAACACGGAGTTGCACTCTGGGAGGAAATCTGTAAACTTGTTCACAAGCAGTTCACCTCGCGTTTACGGAACGCGAGGTCGGGACTCCACCGAACTCATCACCCGCGGCCCCGCCGCGACGATCCGCCGGACTCGTGGTCCGGCAACCGAAGGAGGTGCTCACCGTGAGCATCAACACGACCAGCCACCACCTGCCCACCGCCCCGAGCCCCCTCATGCAGCGCCACGTGCTCCAGCGCGTCGAGGAGACCCTCCTCCGCCGCTTCGAGGGCATCGTCACCGCCGAGACCGTCCGCTCGGTCGTCCGCGAGGTCGTCGCCGACCTCAAGCGCGGCGCCCGCATCACCACCTTCCTGCCGGCCCTCGCCGAGCGCGAGGCCACCCGCCGCCTCCAGGCCGCGACGCCGGCCCACGAGGCCATGGCCGTCGCCGCCTGATCCCCCACACCGACGCGAAGACCCGTCGGCCCGCCCCGCGAGGGGCCGTGGCCGGCGGGTCTTCTCGCGTCCCAGACGCTTTCGTTCGGGAAACGGCGGGCCCCAGGACGCTTTCGTTCGGGAAACGGCGTCACCGCTCCTTGCTGATGAGGCCATCCGGCACCTCCGCTCCTGGGCACCGTTCCATCGCCGCCCACGCGAATCCGGCGTGCGGCGCCGTTTCCCGAACGAAAGCACCGCGACACGCCGCCATTTCCCGAACGAAAGCGCGACCGGCACGGGAGGCCTCAGTCCTCGGCGACGCCCAGCGCTCGGCGCATCGGCAGGAACTTGGCCCGGATCTCCGTGACCTCCTCCTCGGGCACCGCTCCCGGGACCATCCCGCCCCCGGCCTGCAGCCGCACCCCGCCGGGCACCTGCTGGCCACAGCGCAGCGCCAGGGCGATCTCGCCATCGCCGTCCTGGTCGAGCCACCCGACCGGGCCCGCATAGCGGCCGCGGTCCACGGGCTCGACCTCCGCGATCACCCTCACCGCGTCCGGCGTGGGGGTCCCGCCGACGGCCGCCGTCGGATGCAGCGCGGCCACCACGTCCAGCACGGTCCCCCGCCCGTCCCGCAGCCGGCCGCGCACGGACGTGGCCAGGTGGTGCACGTTCGGCAGGGTCAGGACGGTGGGCGCGGGGTCGTCGTCGGCGAGGTCGACGACGGGCGCCAGCGCGTCCAGCACCGACCGCGCGGCCCAGCGATGCTCCTCCGCCAGCCGCGGATCAGAGGCCAGACGCTCCCGCAGCGCGGCGTCCTCCTCCTCGTCCGCGCCGCGCGGCATGGACCCCGCCAGCACCCGCGAGCCCACGAGCCCCGCGTGCCGCGTGGCGAGGACCTCGGGCGTGGCGCCCAGCAGCCCGCCGACGGCGAACACCCAGGTCTGCGGGTACTCGCGGCGCAGGGCCCCGATCGCCCGCCACAGGTCGGCGTCGTCCGCGGGGACGGTCATCGTGCGGCTGATCACGACCTTCGCCAGCTCCCCGCCCGAGTCGGCCATCCGCGTCAGCAGCTCGCGCACCCCGGCCGCGTAGCCGGCGTCGTCCCAGGCGAGGTCGGCGACGTCGGCGGGCAGGGGCACCTCGCCGTCGGCCAGCAGCCGGGCTCCGCGGTCCGCGGCGACGGCGGCTGCGAGCGCGTCCGCGTCCACGTGCTGGGCCACGTCCCGCACGCCGGACGGCGTGGCGCGGCGCAGATCCGCGGGGATGCGCAGGACCGCGGGCTCAGGCGAGTCGTCGGCGAAGGTCGAGGAGATCCAGCCCCGCAGCGGGGCCGTCGGGTCCGGTCGCCCGGCGACGGCGGCCTGCCACAGCGCGGAGAGTCGGCGGAGCCGGTCGGGGCCGTCCAGGAGCACGGTCCAGCCGCCCTCGCCCCGCCACGCGTCGTCCCCGTGTGCCCACAGCACCGCCCGAGCGAACGGGGGGACGGCGGCCTCGGGGGCCCCGGTCGCGGAGGTGCCGAGGTCCGGGAGCAGGGAGCGGACAGACATGGCCCCATTCTCTCCCACCTCGGCGGACCCCCGCTCCGGGCCCGGGCCTCGGCCACCGCCCCGACGGCGGCGAGCGGCGTCGTCGGGCGCGGAGGGATCCCGTCAAGGCTTGCGCCGGCACACCCGACGTCGCAGGGTGGGGGCACCCGTTCACCTCGCGTTCAACCGACCGCCTTCCCCGGAGGACTCGCATCATGGCCCCCATCCCCCCGGACCCCCACGCCGATCACGCACCGGCGGTGGACGACATGCCGCTGGACACGACGGCCGCGCCGGACATCCCCGCCGCGGTGGACCCCGTGCCGCACGGGATGGCCGCGCACGTGCTCGAGCGCGAGGTCGGGCCGCTGATGGCGCGCTTCCCCGGCGTGGCCGACGAGGCGACGGTGCGTCAGCTCCTGTTCGACTCCTACGCCGAGCTCGCCGAGACGAGCCGCCACCCGGAGATGCTGCCGACCATCTCGGTGCAGCATGCCGCCTCGCGCCTGCGCGCCAGGGCGATCAACCAGGGCAGCATCGAGTCCCGCCACCCGCGTGTGCTGTTCGTCTGCCACGGCAACGCCGGCCGCTCGCAGATGGCCGCGGCCCTGCTCGAGAACCGCACCCACGGCGAGGTCAGGGCCCGCTCGGCCGGCACGGAGCCCGCCGGCGAGGTCATCTCCACCGCGTTCGAGGCGATGAACGAGATCGGCATCCCGCTGCACCACACGTACACCAAGGGCCTGGACCCGGACGTGCTCCGGGCCGCCGAGATCGTGGTGCTCTTCGACGGCGCGGATCCGTTCGAGATCCCCGAGGGCGCGCAGGTGCAGAAGTGGTCCGTGCCGTCGATCCGCGGCATGAGCCTCGAGCAGGTGCGCGGCGTGCGCGACGCCCTGGACCTGGAGGTCCGCGGCCTGATCGCCGATCTGGGCGAAGCCGCCACCCCGCTGCCGGAGGAGGGCACCCGCGTCGGCCGACCCCTTGACCTATACCCCCCTGGGGTATAGAACAGGGGGTATGAGCACGGACAGCACGACGACGGCGCCCGCCGCCGCCTCGCCCCTCCCGTCCGCCGCGGCGGACGCCTGCGACGGCCACCGGCCCCCGCACGAGGTCCACCGGGACAAGGCGAAGCACCTGGCGCGACTGCGCCGCATCGAGGGGCAGGTGCGCGGCCTCCACCGCATGGTGGACGAGGACGTGTACTGCATCGACGTCCTCACGCAGGTCGCCGCCGTCACGAAGGCGCTGCAGTCCCTCAGCCTGAACCTCACCTCGGAGCACCTGCGTCACTGCGTGGCCGAGGCCGCGGTGCAGGCCGAGGCGGAGGGCCGCACCGAGCTCATCGACGAGAAGGTCGCCGAGGCGACGGCCGCCCTCGGCCGCCTGCTGCGCTGACCGGCGCCGTCGCTCCCCCCACCCCGACAGGAGTTCGAGATGACCACCACCGACCTGAAGATCACCGGCATGACTTGCGGCCACTGCGTCGCCTCCGTCCAGGAGGAGCTCGGCGAGATCGCCGGCGTCTCCGCCGTGGACGTGGACCTGAACTCCGGTGGCGTCTCCACCGCCACCGTCACCTCCGAGGCCCCCCTCGACCCCGCCGCCGCGCGCGCCGCCGTCGAGGAGGCCGGCTACACGCTGGTGGAGGCCTGACCCCATGACCCACCCCGCCTCCTCCACCCCGGCCGGCCCGCAGTCCGAGACCACCCGCCGCGTCGACCTGGACGTCACCGGCATGACCTGCGCCTCGTGCGTGGGCCGCGTCGAGCGCAAGCTGGGCAAGCTCGAGGGCGTCACGGCGTCCGTGAACCTGCCGCTCGAACAGGCGACCGTCACCGCGCCCGCCGGCGTCTCGGACGAGGAGCTCGTGGCCGCCGTCGAGAAGGCCGGGTACGGCGCCACCGTGCGCCGTCCCGCCCCGCCGGCCGGACACGCCGGACACGCCGGGCACGCGCACACCTCCGAGCACGGCGAGGAGCATGCCGCGGACCATGACGGCGTGGACCACCACGACCACATGGCCCACGGTCCGAGTGAGGACGTGCTCACACCGCGCCTGATCGGCGCGGCGGTGCTGACGGTGCCGCTCGTGCTGATCTCCATGGTCCCGGCGCTGCAGTTCCCGCACTGGGGCTGGGTCGCGTTCGCCCTGGCGGCGCCCGTGGCGCTGTGGGCGGCGTGGCCGTTCCACTCGGCGGCGTTCCGCGCGGCCCGGCACGGCTCGTCCACGATGGACACCCTCGTGTCCCTGGGCGTGCTCGTCTCCTTCTCCTTCTCGGCCGTGGAGCTGATCCTGGCGCCGGACATGACCGCCCACGTGGGCGGGACCATGGCGGAGATGGCCCACCACAGCCTGTACTTCGAGACGGCCGCGGTCATCACCACGTTCCTGCTGCTGGGCCGCTGGCTCGAGGCCCGCGCCAAGCGGGAGGCCGGCGCCGCGCTGCGGGCCCTCCTGGACCTGGGCGCGGCCCAGGCCACCCTCTACGACCCCGAGACCCACGACGAGCGCACGGTGCCCGCCGAGTCCCTCGCGCCGGGCGACGTCGTGCTGATCCGCCCCGGCGAGAAAGTGCCCACGGACGCCGAGGTGCTCGAGGGCACCTCCGCCGTGGACGCCTCCCTGCTCACGGGCGAGTCCGTGCCCGTGGAGGTCGGCCCCGGGGACGCCCTCACCGGCGCCACCCTGAACACCTCGGGCCGGCTCGTGGCCCGCGCGACCCGCGTCGGCTCGGACACGACGCTCGCCCAGATGGGACGGCTCGTCTCCGAGGCGCAGACCGGCAAGGCCCGCGTGGCCCGGCTGGCCGACCGCATCTCCGCCGTGTTCGTGCCGATCGTGCTCGGGATCGCCGTGCTGACCTTCGCGGTGTGGATGCTGGTGACCGGCGACCTGCCGTCCGCGCTGCGCGCCGGCGTGGCCGTGCTCGTGATCGCGTGCCCGTGCGCCCTCGGTCTGGCGACCCCGGTCGGCCTGCTGGCCGGCACCGGCCGCGCCTCGCAGCTGGGCATCCTCATCCGCGGCCCCGAGGTGCTCGAGGACTCGCGCACCGTGGACACGATCGTGCTGGACAAGACCGGCACCGTGACCGAGGGCCGCATGGCGCTCGCGGACGTCCTCGTCCTCGACCCCGCTTTCGTGGCCGAAACGGGCGCCTCCCGGAGCGCTTTCGTGGCCGAGACGGCGCCGGACCAGGCCGCCGACGTCCTGCTGACCCTGGCGGCCGCCGTTGAGCGCGGGTCCGAGCACCCGATCGCCCGCGCGATCGTGGCCGGCGCCGAGGAACGCGGCCTGACCGTGCCCGGCGTGGCGGACTTTGCCTCCACAGCCGGCGGCGGCGTGTCCGGGCTGGTCGCCCTCCCCCACGACGACGGCGCCCTCG
>NZ_KV825269.1:0-7663 GCF_001816085.1 Micrococcus sp. HMSC31B01 | reverse complement strand
CGTCATGCCGGAAACCACGGGACCGGCCCTGCTGGGTTTCACTCGGAGGATTGGTGGGGAGAACTCCGCTCGCTGCCTCGGTGGCGACGTAGACAGGATGGCTGAGAGCCATGCCAACCCGCTCGCTGGCAACCCGGCGACGTAGACAGGAGCGCTGAGAAGCGCGCCCAAAAACCGACCGCGGTCCCCGGACCCGGCGCTGACATCACAGCTAATCCGATGTGCCCAAATCCGTTGCACGACGGTCGGTCAGAGAGGTTCGCCTCCAACCGCTAGAAGTACCTCCAACGCGCCCATTTCCAGGCCGTCCCACACGGGGCGGCCTTTTTCGTACCCAGCCCCGCAAGGGGCTTTTTTTGTGCCCACAGAAAGGAACCCGCCGTGAAGCACACCCCCACCCCGTTCGAGTTCGACACCAAGACCGCAGCCGAATACCTCGGGATTTCAGAATCCACATTCCGCCGCATGGTGTCCCGTGGAGAAGTCAAGGCGTACCGCATCGGACAGCGCGCTATCCGATTCCGTCGCGCCGATCTCGACCGAGCCGTGAAGGAGGTAAACCCCGCCACGTTCGCAGCTGTGAACGGCTGACCCCGCAACCGCACACCTCACCAATGACGACGCCGGGGAGGGAACAAAAGGAGAGCCCGGCCCGTCACGATGCGCCACCCGGCGCAGATCGGAAAACCAATGTTCCCTAGCAAGAATGAACGCCGCCCCCTCACCCCGGGGACGGCGTCCAACCACACCGATTCAGCACCTACCACGGACCCGAATCTGTCTCCTATTCTACCGGATTCAGCGGATCTTGTCGCGGGTGTTTTCGTGCTCGTGGTGACAGTGCCAGACGACCCCGAACCCCGCCACCGTCGCCGCGTCTTCCTCCAGGCTCAGCCCGCCCAGCGGGCCGCAGACCGCGCCGTCACGCGCGGCCACCGGGCCGAGGTTGTGCTCTGCCGCCTCGTGCCCGAGACCTACGGATGGGAGGAGTCCGCATGAGCGCCGCGCTGATCGACACGGCCCGACAGATGCACGCTGCCGGGGTGAACGTGATCCCCGTTCGCCACGACGGCACCAAGGCCCCCGCGCTGAAGGCGTGGCAGTCACACCGGACGACTGCCGCCGACCTCGACGCATGGTTCGGCGGGGACGATCCCCGCCACCGGGCTATCGGGGCCGCGTGCGGTGCCCTCTCCGGCGGTCTGGAGATGCTGGAAATCGAAGGCGCTCATGTCGGGCTGCTGGAGGACGTGGGACGCGCCGCCGGGGCTGCTGGGCTGCTGGAGCTCTGGGAGCGCGTGAACGGGGGATGGTGCGAACGGTCCCCGTCTGGCGGAGTCCACTGGTTCTACCGCGTGGAGGGCATGGACGTGCCTGGCAACGTGAAGCTCGCCGCCACCGAGGCCCGGCAGACCATCGCGGAGACGCGGGGCCAGGGCGGGCAGGTGGTCCTCGCCCCCTCCGGTGGGACCACGCACAAGACGGGCCGGGCGTGGGAGCGCCTGGACGGTGGGCCGGCTACGGTGCCGACGCTGACCGCTGCTGAGCGCGAGACGCTGCACGGGCTGTTCAGGGCACTGGATCGCGCGCCCGCCCGCACGGTGGAGCATCGGCCCGCCTCAACGCTGGCACCGGCAGATGGGGCACGCCCCGGCGACCTGTACGCGGCCCGCACGACCTGGGATGAGCTGCTGACCCGCCACGGCTGGCAGGTCCACCACCGGGCCGGAGCGGAGACGCATTGGACCCGTCCGGGCAAGTCCACCGCCGAGGGGCCGAGCGCCACCACGCGCGAGGACGGGGGTCTGTACGTGTTCAGCACGTCCACCGCGTTCGACCCGGAAACGCCGTATTCCAAGTTCGGTGCCTACGCCGTGTTGGAGCACGGGGGAGACCATGCCGCCGCCGCCCGTGCGCTGGCCGCTGACGGGTTCACGGACCGCCCGACAGGCCCGGCTACCCCTACGGTCCGGGAGGCCGTCACACAGGCGCCTGGGGCCGTGACGGAGGCCGAGCCGCCGTCCCGGCCCTCGTGGTCCCCGGTAGACCTGTCGGCCTATCTAGACGGGACGGCGACCGCTGTGGAGCCGAGCCTCATGGCCCGCACGGACGGCGTGAAGCTGCTGTATCCGGGGCATGTGCATTCCGTGGCCGGAGAGTCCGAGTCGGGGAAGTCCATGCTCATGCTCGCCGTCGCCGCTCAGGTGCTCACAGACGGCGGACGGGTGCTGTTCATGGACTACGAATCGGACCCGGCGACCGTGCTGGATCGTCTCCTGAAGCTGGGCGCGCCTGTGGACGCGGTGGCCGAACGGCTGGACTATGTGCAACCCGAGGCTGACCCGGACAACGGGGGATGGTCGGACGTGTCCGCGTTCCTGGGACTGTTGGAACGTCGGTACGCCCTGGCCGTCCTGGACGGGGTGACGGAGGCGCTGAGCGTGTCCGGTGTGCCCTCGATTGACAATGATGAGGTCACCGGGTGGATTCGTCGCCTGCCACGACGGATCGCGCGCACCACGGGTGCTGCCGTCGTCATGGTGGATCACGTCACCAAGTCCACGGAGGGCCGGGGGCGATTCGCTATCGGTGCTCAGGCGAAACTCTCCGCCCTGGACGGTGCCTCATTCCTCGTGGAGCCTCTGGCCCCCCTGGGGGTGGGAATGGCCGGCAAGCTCGCCGTTCGGATCGGCAAGGATCGGCCCGGGCGGGTGCGACCTCACGGCGGGAGCTGGCGGAAGTCGGACCGCACTCAGGCCGTCGCCGTCGCCCTGATCGACTCGACCGACCCGTCGCGGATCGTGTTCACGCTGGAAGCCCCGGCGCGGGAAGTGGCCCCGGAGGCGCACGCCGTCCAGGCGGAGGAGGAGCGCCGCGCAGCCGTCCTTGCATGGGTCCGCGACTGCCCCAGCCCGCCGAGCCTGAACAGCATCATCTCAGCCGTTCCCGGGCGGAAGGCGGACACGGTGGCGACGGTCCGGGACCTCGTGGAAGCGGGGCAGCTGCTCACCTCTCCCGGTCCGAATCGCTCGACCCTCCATCACCTCCCCGCCTGATGGTTCCCCGAGTGGGTCCGGGTCCCGCTCTTAGAGAGCGGGACCGGGACCCACTCACGGGACCCGGGTCCCAGTGACCCGGGACCCAGTGGGACCCACTGGGACCCACTTAGGCGCCCCTAGACGGCCCCCGAAAATCCCCACCGGGACCCACTGGGACCCACTCACCCCCCAGCCGTCGTCGTCCCCAGAAAGGCCCAACGATGACCGACACCCCGAACACCGACCGCCCCAGTGCAGAGGAAAGCATGCGCCAAATGCTCCGATTCCACATGGACCGCGCCGAACGCCACCGACTCCGCGCCGAAAAAGCCGAAGCCGAACTCGAAGCCCTGAAGAAGAAGGAGGCCCACCCGTGAGCACCACCTCCCGGCCCACACCAAGACACGCCGCCACCACGGCACTGGAGCGCATCGCCGCCGAGCTCGCATACCTGCGGAATGAGTGCCACAGCATCCGCTACGCCCTCAACCGATCCCAGGAGCGCGCATGAGAGCCCGCCCCACGTACACCGACGCCGACGTGCGCCGGTTCATCGCCCTCGCACGAGGCGGGCGCGACCGACGCGCCGAGCTGCTGGACGCCATGAGGCGGCACCCCGCCGGGAAGGGGCCACGCGCACCCCGCCCCGACCGTCCCCCCATGACCAACGCGGACGGCACACCCGCCGCCCCGCTGCCCACCGCCGACCCCGAAAAAGGAGTGACGGGATGACCCGCCTGTTCCGATCCCACGCAACCTACTGGACGAAGAATCGCCGCACGGCCCGCCGAGCGCAGGCGCTGCCCGCCGTGCAGATCGACCCCGAGGGCCGCGAGGTGCCCGGCGTCGCACTCATCACGGACGCCCACCCGCGCGTGGTGCTCACCGTGGACGAGATGCGCGCGCTTGCCCTCGCCCTGATCGACGCCGCCGAGGTGGCCCGCCAGCAGCTCGCCCCCGCTGAGCCCGACCAGACGGAGAAGGCCGCATGAGCCGCCAGCGCCGCCACCCAGGCACCAAGAAGCGCATGGCCCGCGCGGGCGTCACCCGGACCACGGACCAGCGCCGCGAGCTGCACGCCCTCGCACGTGACCTCGTGCGCCGCGGCCTGGCATCCCCCCTGATCCTGTCCCACGCGCCCCGCCGTCAGCAGATAACCCCCGACACCACTACAGAAGGGAGCGCCCGATGAGCGCCACCGAGAACACGACCCCGACCCCCGCCGACCTGGACCGCATGGCGCGTGAGCTCGGGTTCCGCCCCCGCACGGAGGCACCCGTCACCGGAACCGAGGACCAGGCTGTCCCCGAGCCGGTGGACCAGGCCGCCGAGCTGCGCCGGGAGATGTTCGCGGCCTGGTTCGAGGCCGAGGCCGCCCGAGCCGGATTCGACGGGGAAGCCCTGGCCGGCCACTTCGACCCGGCGACGTTCACGGGCGACGACGAACGCCTGGACCGGGAGGCCGTCCGCGAGTTCGTGGCCATGCTGGCAGGACGGAGCGGGCAGTGAGATACGGCACCCGCTACGGCTCACAGATCGCCCGGGACATGACCGCAGGCCCTCCCGGGGGCGTGCCCAGTGCCCAGGCCGACCGGGCGCGGGATGAGCGCATCGCAGATTTCATCGCCGCTGGATACGCCCGCCAGGAGGCCGAAGCCGCCCGCGCCTACGCCGAGGCCAACCGGCTCACCCCCGCCCAGGAGCGCGCCGCCAGCGAGGCCAAGTTCATGGCAGAGGCCAAGCGCCGCGCCGAGGTCAGGAAGGCAACCCGCCAGTGGGAGGCCCAGCACGGCCCGGCGCCCACCGGCATCCCCGAGCGCGAACCCGGCTCACTGGAGCGCGGGCGCGCCCTGTGGGCCGACCAGCAGCGCCGGCGCGGATGACCCCCGCCCGCACAGACCACCACCACCCCAACACGTCCGAGGAGGACGACGAATGACTACCACCACCCGCAAGCGCGCCACCAAGAACGCCGCCCCCGAGTTCCCCGCCGCCGAGCAGATCGCCGCTGCCATCTCGGAGTTCCACATTGAGGAGCGCCGCGACAAGGAGGCCGGGGAGGCGATCGACAAGCTGATCCGTGAGCTGCGCGCCGAGGACGCCGCCGACCACGCCAGGCCCGCCCGTGACGTGTTCGCCGAGGCCCGCGTGAACGGAGACTGGGACGCCTACCTGGAGGCCCTCCGACGTGACGCGGAGGCCCAGGACCGCACCAGGCACCGCAACGTCATGCTGAGCGCGCTCCAGTCGCAGCGCGCCTCGACCATCGGGGAGTACTCGCCCAAGCGCCGCCACCGCGCCGCCGCCGGCCGGCAGGTGCTCGACTACCTGGCCGACGCGCTGCCCTCCATCCTGGCAGCCGCTCGGGCGCTCGACCTGACCGGCGTGCCCACGGACGCCGAGGCAGCCATGACCGCCGCCCCCGACGTGGTGGAACGCTACGGCCAGGCCCGGCAGATCGTGGACGCGTACACGGCACTCCGGCAGGCGCAGACCCGGGCCGTCCTCGACATCTCCCGTGAGGACGGAAGCGTCGGCGGCGACATGGGAGTGAAGCAGAACGGCCAGTTCCGCGACGCCCTGCACCTGGACGCCACGCACCTGAACAACCGTCGTGCCGCGCTGGGGCAGCTGCGCAAGCAGACCGACCGGGACCACCTGCTCCGCTACGCGCCCGGCGCTCGGGAGTTCTTCGACAACGTGCCCGACCAGCTGTTCGGCCCCATCGGGGATGACGGGTTCCCGGTGGACGTGGACAACGTGATCGCCCGGTGCCGGTGGCTCGGCAAGTGGGGCACCCGCCTGGAGTTCATCGTGCCGACGTTCGAGGAGCTGACCGACTTGAACCGGCTGGCGCAGTCGGCAGTGAACCCCGGCGCATGGCGAGACGGTCACGGCCTTGTCGTCCGTCCTGGGATCGACGGGCGGCCCGACCCGGACAACGCCCGGTTCCTCGCCCTGGCCCACCTGGACTACCAGCGCCCCAAATGGGACGCACCCCAGGGCGACACGGAGGCCGAAGCCGTGGCCGACGCCGCCGAAGCGAACCGACAGGCCGCGCGAGCGTCCGAGCATCCGGGCTACACCGCCTGACCAGCACCACCGACGACCACACAGGGCCGCGACCGTGACCGCCACGGCGCGGCCCTGTGCGGCCCGTACACGCACGCACACGACCGCGACGACCCGGAGGACGACCGGCGGGAGAACGGGCGTCAGGGAGGCGCTCAGACCCCCCCCATCCCCCTCTTCCCCGGCCTTCCTCCTGGTTGCCGCGTATGTCTGCGGCTGACTGTGTGCCGGGTTCAGCCTTTTTCGCTAGGACACGAAAATATGCCGCGATTGACCTGTTTGATGTGCGGAAATCGCATCATCCCGGCCGGCAGGGGACGCCCTCCGCGCTGGTGCTCGGACCCCTGCCGCTACCGGGCGCACAACCGCCTACGTCACCTGCGCGTCAAACGCGCCAGGGCCGAGGGGGACGGCCTGGAGCGCCGCGCCGCGTATCTCACCGACTGGATTACCCGATTGGAGACCACCAATGCCCAACTACCCGAAACCGCAGAATCGCCGATCCCGTCAACGACCGGGGCCGGAGTTCCGTGAGCTAGAGATCGTGCCCTCCGCTCAGCCGGACCTCCCGCCGCGTGATCGGCCCTGGAGCGCGGCCACGCTGCGTTTCTGGGAGCGTCTGGGGGAGTCCTCCATCGCGCCCGAGCTGACCGCGACGGAATGGGACCTGCTGGCCCTGGCAGCGGCGGCATACGAGGAGATGTGGACGGAGAACAAGCTGACCCGGATCGACGGGTTCATGTCCATCATGGGCCGGTTCCCGTTCACTCCGCGTGACCGTTTGGCGCTGCGCGTGCAGGCGCTCACCGGCGTGCAGATGGAACAGCGCGTGCAGGAGGGCGTGGACCGCGCCCACGAGAAACAGAAGCTCCGAGCCCGGGCGTCATATGCCGGGCTGCGGACCACGGGCAGCGGGCAGAGCGCCTAGCCTGTCCGCCCTGCGGTGCATCATGCCCGGCGTGATCGAGACGTTCGACGGCCCCGCATTCCGTAGCCCTGCCGAGGTGCATTCTGCGCGGTATAGGCGTGAGCCGTATGTGCGCGCGACCCTGCCGGACGGGTCCACGGTGGATGGGAAGGTGGTCCGCTGGTCCCCGTCCCATGTGTTGCTGCACTGGCAGGACGATCCAGCCGGCCCGCACCGTGAGGCATGGGTGCCGGGGCCGTGGTGCGAGCGGATCGACCGCGAGGCGTCGGCGTGGCGCGACCCGTACGACCTCCACTAGACAGAGCGGCACCCCCGGGACCGTCAGAGACGGCGGGACCCCGGGGGCGCCTAGCGCGGCCCGAGCGGAGGGGGGGGTGTCGGGCGGCGCTGATGCCCACCGTAGCGGACCACGGGGGACGGTGAGCGGGTTGTCCACATGCCGCCCCGTCGTCGCGCAGCTCTCGGCCGCCGGTATGTCCACTCGGCAGATCGCGCCGGTGGTGGGGGTGGCCGTGCTGGCCGGTGGTTGGTGTGGTGGTTCGGTCTACTGCGCCCGCTACGCGGGCTAGTGGACCTACGGGCGGGCTTGTTCTGGTCCCCTGCCCCAAAGCTCCCGACGCCCCCG
>NZ_KV825268.1:0-2425 GCF_001816085.1 Micrococcus sp. HMSC31B01 | reverse complement strand
CGGGGCGGCCCCGCGGTGGTCCAGGTTCACGCCCATCCCGACGACGACGCCGGGCCCCTTGCCGTCCGAGGACAGCGCCACCGTGGCCAGCACGCCGCACAGCTTGCGCCCGTCCGTGGCGAGCACGTCGTTCGGCCACTTCACGTGCGTCGGGACGCCCCGGGCCGCGAGGCGCTCGGCGACCGTGGCGGAGGCGACGAGCGAGAGCCAGCTCAGGTGGGCCGGAGAGACCGGCACCCCGCCGGACTCGGGACGCAGGTACACGGACAGGGCGAGCGCCGCCCCCGGCGCGGCGCTCCACACCCGGGAGTGCCGACCCCGGCCGGCCCGCTGGTCCGCGGTGGCCACGGCCGCACCGTGCCGGTGCCCCTCGCGGTCCAGCCGCGCGAGGAGCTCATCCTGCGTGGAGCCGGCGGAGTCCAGCCAGGTCAGGTCCGGTGTGGGGGCGTCGTCGGGGTGCATGCCCCTAGATATACAGGGCGTTCCCGAGGGCGGGCTGGGCGGGCCGATCCGCCGCCGGGGCGCGCGGAGGGGCGGCCCGGGCCGACGTCCTCGTCGTTTGTGGGCTTCCTCCAACCGAGGGCGTCCGCGGCGGCCCGTAGACTGGCCGACTGAGCCTCCGCATCTGGCGGACCACCACAAGGAGGACGTGTGACCGATCCCGATCTGACCACCACGGCCGGCCGGCTGGCCGACCTGCATCGGCGGCTCGAGGCGACGGCCGCGCCCGGCGGCCCGGACGCCGTCGAGCGCCAGCACGCGCGCGGCAAGCACACCGCGCGCGAGCGGATCGACCTCCTCCTGGACGAGGGCTCCTTCGTGGAGCTGGACGCGCTGGCCGTGCACCGCACCACCGCGTTCGGCATGGACGCCAAGCACCCGGCAGGCGACGGCCTGGTGTCCGGCTTCGGCACCGTGGACGGGCGCCAGGTGGCCGTCTACTCCCAGGACTTCACCGTGTTCGGCGGCTCGCTGTCCGAGCGCAACGGGCAGAAGATCGTGAAGGTCCAGGAGTTCGCCGCGCGCAACGGCTGCCCCGTGATCGGCATCCTCGACGGCGGCGGCGCGCGCATCCAGGAGGGCGTGGCCTCCCTCGCCCAGTTCGCGGACATCTTCCGGAACAACGTCCTGGCCTCGGGCATGATCCCGCAGATCTCGCTGATCATGGGCCCCTCCGCCGGCGGCGCGGCCTATTCGCCGGCCCTGACGGACGTCGTGGTGATGGTGGACCAGACCTCGCACATGTTCATCACCGGCCCGGACGTGATCAAGACCGTCACGGGCGAGGACGTGGACATGGAGACCCTCGGCGGCGCCCGCTCGCACAACGCCACCTCCGGCACCGCCCACTACATGGCCTCCTCGGAGGAGGACGCGATCGCCTACGTGCAGGAGCTGCTCGAGCTGCTGCCCTCCAACAACCTCGCAGAGGCCCCGACCTTCGAGGCCGCGGACCCGGAGCCCACGGACGAGGACCTCGCCCTGGACGAGATCATCCCGGACTCCGCCAACCAGCCCTACGACATGCTCGAGGTCATCGCCTCGATCGTGGACGAGGGCCACCTGCTGCAGCTGCAGGAGCTGTACGCGCCCAACGTGATCACCGGACTGGCCCGCCTGGACGGCATGAGCGTGGGCGTCGTCGCGAACCAGCCGCTGCAGTTCGCCGGCACCCTGGACATCGCCGCCTCGGAGAAGGCCGCGCGGTTCGTGCGCTTCTGCGACGCGTTCAACATCCCGATCATCACCCTCGTGGACGTGCCCGGGTTCCTGCCCGGCACGGACCAGGAGTTCAACGGCATCATCCGCCGCGGCGCCAAGCTGATCTACGCCTACGCCGAGGCCACCGTGCCGAAGCTGACCGTGATCACGCGCAAGGCCTTCGGCGGCGCATACATCGTGATGGGCTCCAAGAAGCTCGGCGCGGACCTGAACCTGGCCTGGCCGAGCGCGCAGATCGGCGTGATGGGCGCCCAGGGCGCCGTGAACATCCTGTACCGGCGCGACCTGAAGGCGACGGCGGAGGCGGGCGGCGACGTCGATGCGCGCCGGGCCGAGATCGTGGCCGACTACGAGGCCGAGCTGCTCAACCCGTACCAGGCCGCCGAGCTGGGCTACGTGGACGCCGTGGTGCCCCCGCACGCCACCCGCGGCCAGCTCATCCGCGCCCTGCGCGCCACCCTGCACAAGCGCGAGGCCCGCCCCGCCAAGAAGCACGGGAACATGCCGCTGTGAGCGCCCTGCTGGGTCCGGGCGCCCCGGACGAGAACGACGAGTCGACGCAGGCCACGCCGGCGTCGGCCGACCCGCTGCAGCTCAGCGGCCCGGAGTTGGAGCCGGAGGAGATGGCGGCGCTGGCCGCCGTCCTCGAGGCGGCCGCCGCGGCCCGGGCCGAAGCCGCCCGGCTCGCCGCCGCGGCCGCCGA
>NZ_KV825267.1:0-8478 GCF_001816085.1 Micrococcus sp. HMSC31B01 | reverse complement strand
CCGGCCGACCTCGGCCAGCGGGCGCTCCGGCCCGTCGCCGCGGGTGAGGTAGGCGCCGTCCGCGTCGGCGGAGAACGCCAGCCGGCCCACGGGGTCCAGCACGACGCCGGCCACCACCTCGCCGTCGACCTCGGCGGCCAGGGACACCGAGAACATCGCGAAGCCGTGTGTGAAGTTGGAGGTGCCGTCGATGGGGTCGACGATCCAGGTCAGCCGGGCGGCCTCACCGGTGCCGGCCTGCGCCCCGAGCTCCTCGCCGAGCACGCCGGAGCCGGGGACCGCCGTCGTGAGCGCGGCGACGAGCCGGGCCTCGGTGTGTCGGTCGTGCACGGTGACGAGGTCGTGGTGCGTGGTCTTGGCCTCGGGCCCGATGGCGGTGGGGGAGCGGAAGGCGGCGGCGAGGTCGCCGACGACCGCGCGGGCGGCGTCGAGGGCGATCGCGCGCAGCTCGGCGGGGCGGGGCAGGGCGGGGCTCATGCCCCGAGCCTAGGCGGGGGCCCGGACACGTCGGACCGCACGCGAGACAATGGGGCCGACCCCCCCCCGAGCAGAGGAGCCGCCATGACCGAGCACCCCCTCCCGACCCCCGACGACGACGCCACCCTCACCGGCCCGCAGACCCCCACGCCCCAGCGCGTGGCCGCCGTGCGTGCGCTGCGCGAGCTGCTCGCCGCCGGCTACGGCACCGAGGCCCGGCCGATCGCCTCCTACGGCGCCCCCGCGCCCGGCACCCTCGGCGGCGTCTACCCGGACTACGACGACCGCGTGTTCCCCGGCCTCGTGGCCGCGCAGGAGCTGGCGGGCATCGACGTCGACTACCTGCGGAACGTGGACCGGGTGAGCGAGGCCGGCATCGCCGAGGCGTCCCTGGCCGACCTCGGCACGCTGTTCACCTACCTGGTGCGCGGCGAGCGGTTCGCGGACGGGCACGTGGCCGCCGCGATCGAGAACGGCAAGGTCGGCCGCATGCTGGACCGCCTGACCGCGCTGGTCCCCGAGATCCGCTGAGAGCGCACGGTGCGGAATACTGGGCGCATGCCCGCAGCCTCCGACGCCCCCACGCCCGCGCCCCGGCGCGGCCGCCTGGCCCCTTCCGGTGACCCCACTCCCGTGGAGAACGTCGCCACGCACCTGCAGGAGGGGTGGAACCGTTGGCACCGCGCCCGCGCGCTGCGTGCCGGCAACGTGCCGACGGTCATGGCGTTCACGGGCTACGGCAGCACCAGCTGGGTGCGGATCCTCTCCCGTGTGGTGATCGCCTCCGACGAGGAGTTCATGAACGGCCGTCGGCTGTCGAAGGTGGTGGCGGACGGCGTGCGCGGCTGGCGCAACTTCGTGGCCCCGCCCATGGCCTACGCCGAGGTGGAGGTGCAGGTGGGGGACCTGCGCACCACGGTGCGCACGGACCGGATGGGCGTCGTCGACGTCGTGCTGGACGTCGAGCTGGAGCCCGGCTGGCAGACCGCCACCCTCCACGTCGGCGGCCAAGAGGAGCACGCCGTCATGGACCTGTACATCTGCGAGCCGGGCGCGCGGATCGGCCTGGTCTCGGACATCGACGACACCGTGGTGGTCACCTCGCTGCCCCGCCCCCTGCTGGCGGCCTGGAACTCGTTCGTGATCGACGAGCACGCCCGCACGCCCACTCCGGGGATCGCCGTGCTGCTGCGCCGGATCGCCGAGCTCGAGCCGAAGGCCCCCGTGCTGTACCTGTCCACGGGCGCGTGGAACGTGGCGCAGACCCTCACCCGCTTCCTGGGCCGCAACCTCTACCCGCTCGGCGCTCTGCTGCTGACCAGCTGGGGGCCCACGAGGGACCGCTGGTTCCGCTCCGGTCAGGAGCACAAGAGGGTCCAGCTCGAGCGCCTCGCCGAGCAGTTCCCGGACATCCAGTGGATCCTGGTGGGCGACGACGGCCAGCACGACCCCGAGATCTACGCCGAGTTCGCGCAGCGCCACCCCGACCGGGTCAAGGCGATCGTCATCCGGCAGCTGACCCCCTCGCAGGCGCTGCTCGCGGGCGGTCGGGCGGAGGACACCCGCCATTCCACCCCGGGCATCCCGTGGTGCTACGGCCCGGACGGGGCCACGCTGTCCAATCAGCTCGAGGACCTGGGCATCCTGCCCGTCGAGTTCGTGGACGTGCAGCCCGAGGCCTGGCGCGAGGACATCCTCGGCGACGACGAGGCGCCGGCGACCCTCGACGCCGCGGCGCAGCGCGACGGCCGGTCCGCGGACGAGGAGGCCGCCCGATGACCGCCTCGCGCTCCGTCGAGGTCCGCATCCCGCTGCGCTGGGCGGACATGGACGCCTACGGCCACGTGAACAACATCGCCGTGGTGCAGCTGCTGGAGGAGGCCCGCGTGGCGGCCTTCGGCGTGCCCGCGAACACCGGCGCCGGTGGCGGGCAGGCCCCGCCGATCGACCTGCTCGAGGGGGTGGCCCCCGGTGTGCGGACGTTCATCTCCGAGCACACCGTGAAGTACCGGGCCCAGATGCCCTACCGCCCCGTGCCACTGCGCGTGGTGGTGAGCGTGGACGCCGTGAAGGCCGCCTCGGTGCACGTGGGCTACGCCCTGCACGACGGCGTCGACGACACCCTCTGCGCCACCGCGACGTCCGTCATGGTGTTCGTCGACGGGCAGACGGGCCGCCCCGTGCGCATCAGCCCCGAGCAGCGGGCGGCCCTGGCCGGCTGAGGTGGGCCGAGGTGGGCTGCTGACCGCCTGGCAGCCGCCCAGCGACATCACCGCCGTGCAGCACGGCTGTGATGTCGCAGAGCGGAGGTCGAACGCTCGGGCTCGCGGAGGTCGGGACCGGGCCCGTGGGACGGCCGTGGATCAGACCGAGCGGGGGACGCCCGCGGCGGTGAGGATCCGCGCCAGCCGGTCCGGCCGCAGGAGGTCTCCCCACGTCCAATGCGCGCCCGCCCGGGTGACCAGCTGCAGGGCCACCTCCCGTTCCTTCTCCCGGCGGATGCTGGCGCGGCGGGCCGTGTCGTCACCGTCGAAGAACGACAGGTCGTACTTGCCCAGCCCGTCGAACTCCCCGTACACCCGCACCTGCTCCCACCAGAAGTCCGTGCGGGCCACCTCGCGTCCGTTCGCATCCCGGTGGCGATGCTGCAGCGCCGTGGGCGGGACGAAGCCGAGCTCGTGGATGCTGGCCCGGCTGTAGGACTCGCCGGCGGATTCCGCCCGCGCGTCCGCGAAGTGCCAGGCCCGCTCGAATCGGCGGAGGGCGGCCGCGGATTTGAGTCGGCTCTCCGCCTGCCTCGCCCAGCGTGCGGCCTCCTCGGGCCGGGCTCGGACGAGCGCGTCCAGCGGGGCCACGGCGTCGCGGAACGGGGTGGCCGCCCCCAGCACCAGCAGCACCGTGGGCAGCGGATCCGCCAGGACGGTTCCCAGGCTCTGCCCGTCCGACAGGACGGCCTCGACCGGCTGAGGCGCGGCGGGACGGGAAGCCGGCGATCGTGGGCCACCACGGAGGGGGCGAAGGGACGGCGGGTCAGCGGACCGGCGCCGTGATGCCCGGGCGAGGGGGCGCGCAGCTCGAGCACGGGCGGCTCGACGGCCGGCCCCAGACCGTGCAACCGGGCCGCGGTCAGGCCCGTGAACACCGTCGCGGGGCGGGCGATCGAGAGGGCGACGGCGGACACGACCGCCCTGTCCCACGGACGCAGCGCGGCCCAGTCGCTGACGCTGATGTAGACGCGCGGGCAGAGCCGCACGAGGACCCCGCGGGTCCAGGCGCGTTCGAGACGGCGCCGCGCCGCCCCGTCGTGAGGGTCCGCCGCGCTGAGCAGGGGCCCGCGTCCCGGGAGCAGCGCACGCGAGTGGTCGGAGAGCAGGGTCATGCGGCCCAGTCTCGTGGGCCCGTCGGGGGCGCGACGGGTCGGCCGCGCCGGCGGTGGAGGGCACCCGACGTCGGGGGGCCTGTGCAGGAGCCGGGCGCCCTTGAGCGACCGCCGCCCTGCGACATCACCGCGCGTCAGAACGGCGGTGATGTCGCAGGGCGGCGGAGGATCACGGAAGGGACAGGGCCGGGCCTCAGACCACGCCCTGGGCGATCATCGCGTCGGCGACCTTGATGAACCCGGCGATGTTCGCCCCCGCCACGTAGTTGCCGGGCGTGCCGTACTCCTCGGCGGTCTCCACGCAGCGGTCGTGGATGTCGCGCATGATCTGCTCGAGCCGGTCGTGGGTGTAGTCGAAGCTCCACGAGTCCCGCGAGGCGTTCTGCTGCATCTCCAGCGCCGACGTCGCCACGCCGCCCGCGTTGGCGGCCTTGCCCGGGCCGAACAGCGTCCCGGAGTCGACGAACAGGTGGGCGGCCGCCTCGGTGCAGGGCATGTTCGCGCCCTCGGCCACGGCCTTCACCCCGTTCTTCAGCAGGGTCCGCGCGGCGGACTCATCGAGCTCGTTCTGGGTGGCACACGGCAGGGCCACGGTGCCCTCGACGTCCCAGACGCTGCCGCCGGTCACGTAGCGGGACCGCCCGCCGCGGCGCTCGGCGTACTCGGAGATGCGGGCACGCTCGACCTCCTTGATCTGCTTGAGCAGGTCCAGGTCGAGGCCGTCCGGGTCCACGATGTAGCCCGAGGAGTCGGACGCGGTGAGCACGGTGGCCCCGAGCGCGGCGGCCTTCTCCGCGGCGTAGATGGCCACGTTGCCGGAGCCGGAGATCAGCACCTGCTGACCGTCCATGGATTCGCCGCGCGTGCGCAGCATGGAGTCGACGAACATCACGGCGCCGTAGCCGGTGGCCTCAGTGCGGACCAGCGAGCCGCCCCACGTCAGGCCCTTGCCGGTGAGGGCGCCGGCCTCGAAGCGGTTGGTCAGTCGCTTGTACTGGCCGAACATGTAGCCGATCTCGCGGGCGCCCACGCCGATGTCACCGGCCGGCACGTCCGTGTGCTCACCGATGTGGCGATGCAGCTCCGTCATGAAGGACTGGCAGAACCGCATGATCTCGCGGTCGGACTTGCCGGCGGGGTCGAAGTCCGAGCCGCCCTTGCCGCCGCCGATCGGCATGCCGGTGAGCGAGTTCTTGAAGATCTGCTCGAAGCCCAGGAACTTGACGATCCCGAGGTACACGGAGGGGTGGAAGCGCAGCCCGCCCTTGTACGGGCCGAGCGCCGAGTTGAACTCCACGCGGAACCCGCGGTTGACCTGCACGACGCCGGCGTCGTCGATCCACGGGACGCGGAAGATGATCTGGCGCTCCGGCTCGCAGAGGCGGTGCATGACCCCGGCCTCGACGTACTGGGGGTGGCGCTGCACCACCGGCCCCAGCGCCTCGAACACCTCGGACACCGCCTGGTGGAACTCGGCCTCGCCGGGGTTGCGCGCGAACACTTCGTCGCGCAGGGTCTCCAGAGACTCATTCATGGTGTCCTCCTCGGACGTCGGGGTAGAGACGCCCCGCGGTGCCCCCGCCGTGGCGCGCCGCGGTCGGAGGAGGCCGCGGTGCCTGACGCCCATCCTGACAGGGAGTGCGCTCTGTTGCCGAAATGAGACGCGGGCCACCCCGGGCCCCGCGTTCGGCTCAGCGCGGCGGCGCCGCCTCGGTGTCGATGCTGGCCTGCTGGCTCTCGCTGTAGCGCGGGCCCGCCACGGTCGCGTCGTTGACGAGGTCGTCCAGCCGGGCGACGTCGGCCGGGGTCAGCCGCACCTCGTGCGCGCCCCGGTCCTCGAGCCAGTGCTCCCACGAGGTGGTGCCCGGGATCGCCAGGACGTCCTTGCCCTGGGCCAGGACCCAGGCGACGGCGAGCCCCGCCGTGCTCGTCCCGAGCCGGACGGCCTCGGCCGAGAGCGCCTCGCGCAGCGTCAGGTTGGCCTCGTAGTGGCCCTCGGCGAAGCGGGGCAGCCGGTGCCGCAGATCTCCCGCGTCCAGCCCGCCCAGCCGCGGCGGCGCGTCCGTGAGCAGGCCGCGGCTGACGGGGGAGAAGGCCACGAAGGCGGTCCCATGGCGGCGGCACGCCTCGAGCACGCCCCACTCGGGGTTGCGGGTGGCGAGGGAGTACTCGGACTGCACGGCCGCGATCGGGTGGACGGCCACGGCCCGGGTCAGGGTGACGGCCGAGACCTCGGACAGGCCGATCGCCCCGATCTTGCCCTCCGTGACGGCCTCTGCGAGCGCCCCCACGGACTCCTCGACGGGGACCTCCGGGTCCAGCCGGTGCAGGTAGTACAGGTCGATCCGGTCCTGGCCGAGCCGGCTCAGGGAGGCGTCCACGTGCGCGCGCAGCGTCTCCGGGCGGCCGTCGATCCGCCGCTGCCCGTCCCGCACGAGCCCGCCCTTGGAGGCGAGCAGCACGCGCTCGCGGACGCCCGACCCCGCCCGGGCGAGCGCGCGCCCCACGAGCTCCTCACTGCGGCCGCCGCCGTAGAGGGTGGCGGTGTCCAGGTGGTCGGTGCCGTCGTCCAGCACGCGGGTGAGCAGGTCGACGGCGGCGTCGTCGTCGAGGAATCCGGAGTAGCCGTGCACGATGTTCATGCATCCGAGGCCGACGGGGTGCACGTCCTTGCCGGCGAGGCGGCGGGGCGCGGCGGGATCGGGCAGGGGGCCGGGCTCGGAGGGGCGGGGGTGCGGGGTGGCGTCCATGCCCGCCACCCTAGCCACGACTCCGGACGCGAGACCCGGGCCGCCTGGCGCCCGCCCGGTGTCCGTCCCGGGGTTCAGCCGAACACGCGCGCGGCCAGCAGCGACGGCGCCGTCAGCAGCCGGCGGGCCAGCTCCACGCGGCGGCGCTCCTGCACCGCGATCGCCTTCTCGTAGTAGCCCACGAGCTGCTCGCACAGCACCGGCCAGGTCCGGCCCTGCACCGACGCCCACGCCGCGTCGGCGAACGCGGCCCGCTTGACGTCGTCGTACACGAGGTCCGCGACGTGGCGGCGCAGCTCGTCCAGCTCGCCGGGCGGGTAGAGCCAGCCGGTGCGGGAGGCGTCCACGATGTCGAGGGGGCCGCCGCGGCCGACGGCGACGACGGGCACGCCCGAGGCCATCGCCTCCTGCAGCGTCTGGCCGAAGGTGTCGGACTCGCCGGGGTGCACGAACAGGTCCAGGCTGGCCACGTGGCGCGCGAGGTCCTCGCCCCCCTGGAAGCCGGCGAAGTGCGCGCCGGGCAGCTCCCGCTCGAGCTGTTCGCGCAGCGGCCCGGAGCCGATGACCACGAGGCGGGTGCCCGGCAGGTCCGAGAGCACCCGCAGGTCCCCGACCTGCTTCTCGTGCGCCAGCCGCCCCACGAAGCCCACGAGCTTCTCGCCGTTCGGGGCGAGCTCGGCGCGCAGCGCCTCGTCCCGCTTGGCGGGATGGAATCGGCGGGAGTCGACGCCGCGGCCCCACAGGTGCACGCGTCGCACCCCCTGGCGGTGCAGCTGCCGGACGGTGAACGACGACGGCGCGAGCGTCAGCGTGGCCATGTTGTGCAGGCGCGCCACGTGGCTCCACAGGACGTCCTCCAGCCACGGGGCGCCGTACCGGGCCGCGTAGCCGGGGACCTCGGTCTGGTAGACGGCCACGGAGGGGATGCCGAGCTCCTCGGCCGCCTGCACCGCGCGCCAGCCCAGCACGAAGGGGGAGGCGATGTGCACCACGTCCGGGGCGAAGTCGGCGAGCATGCCGCGCAGCCGGCCCACCGTGCCGGCGGCCACCCGCACAGAGGCGTACCCGCTCAGGGGCACGGAGGGCAGGGTGCGCACGGGGAAGCCCTCGACCTCGCGGGGGGCCTCACCGGCGCCCGCGCGTTGGGTCCACCCGGCGGACCACGAGGCAGCCGGGGCGATCACCATCGCCTCGTCGCCCCGCTCCCGCAGGTGGCGCAGCACCTGGAGGATGGAGTTGGTGACCCCGTTCATATGGGGCAGGAACGATTCGGCGACCACGACGACACGCACGTGGCCGACGCTAAGGACCCCGGACCACGGCCGGGGCACCCGCCGACGACGGCCCGGTGACCCCGCGATGAACTCTCGGGTCCGGTGACGGTCGTCGCACCGGCCCGCGCGGCCCGCCCCCGTCCAGGCGCCGCCCGGAGTCGGGTGGCACCATGGACGGGTGAGTTCCCGCCCCGCTGCGCCCCGTCTGCTGCGCCCCGTCCCCCTGCCGCTGTGGCTGCAGGGGGTGGTCGAGGCGCTCGTCACGGCGATGATCAGCCTGCTCGCGGTCATGGTCCCCACCCTCGCGGTGTGGGCCACCGGCGGGTTCGAGCGGCCGACCATCGAAGGCGCCGTCCAGGTGGGCGGCGTCCTGTGGCTGGCCCTGCACGCGGTGCCCGTCACCGTGACCACGGCCATGCCCACCGCGCCGGACCACCTCATCACCGGCACGGCGTGGCTCGTGCCGTGGGGCCTGACCCTGCTCCCGCTCGCGCTGTCCTGGCGGGCCGGCCGGCGCCTGGCCCGCGCGTCCTACCGGGACCAGGCGTGGCAGGCCTTCGTGGGCGCGGTGGGGGCCTACGCCCTGGTGGGGCTGGCC
>NZ_KV825266.1:0-5193 GCF_001816085.1 Micrococcus sp. HMSC31B01 | reverse complement strand
GGGTCCAGCTCGGCCGTGACCACGGCGTGGTCCTGTTCCCGCACCCGCGCCAGCTCGGCGAGCAGCGCGGACACGTCCGTCACGGTCTCCGGCGTCCGCGGGGTCCGCGGGGTGCCCTGGAGCAGACGACGCGCGGCGGCCGGCGGCAGGTCGGCGAGCAGGACCCGGCCCATGGAGGTGAGGAACGCCGGCAGCCGCGTGCCGACGTCGAGGTTCACCCGGATGATCCGCTCGGTGTGCACGCGGGCGATGTAGAGCAGGAAGGCCCCGTCCAGCACCGCGGCGGAGCAGGACTGCTCGAGGGCCTGGGAAGCCCGGGCCAGCACCGGCCGCAGCAGCTCCGCCAGCGATGTGCCCGTCCAGTAGCCGTGGCCGAGCTCGAGCACCCGCGGAGTGAGTCGGAACTCGCGGCCCTCCTGCACCGCGAAGCCCTCGTGGACGAGCGTGTGCAGGACACGGCGCGCCGTGGCGCGCGTGATGCTGGCGGCTTCTGCGGCGGAGGAGACGGTCAGCGCCGGACGGCCCGGGGTGAAGGACCGCAGCACGGCCAGTCCGGTGGCCAGGGCGCGCACGGGGGCCTCCGGGCGGGCGGGGCCGGGGCCGTCGGCGGGGGGATTGGGGAGCATGCGGCGAGCCTACCGTTCGCTGTGCGCACAAGTGTGCGTTGCACGAACTCTCCTGGCCCGGCGTCCGGGGCCGGGGCTAGCGTCACCGGCGAGAGAGATCGCGAGCGCACAGCAGAGGAGACCCCGCCATGACCGTCACGGACGCCTATGTGTACGACGCCGTCCGCACCCCCTTCGGCAAGATCGGCGGTGCGCTCGCCGGCTCCCGGCCGGACGACCTCGCCGCCCACGTGCTCCGGACCCTCGTGGACCGTGCCCCCGGTCTGGCGGGGCTGCGCCGCGAGAGCGCGCAGGACGTGGCGGACGAGGTGCGCGGCGCCCCGATCGAGGCCGGCACGGACCGCGCCCGCCCGGACCGGATCGACGAGGTGGTGCTCGGCAACGCGAACGGGGCCGGGGAGGAGAACCGCAACGTGGGCCGCATGGCCGCGCTGCTGGCCGGCCTGCCGGTCACCGTCCCCGCCACCACCGTCAACCGGCTGTGCGGATCCTCCCTGGACGCGGCGATCATGGCCTCCCGTCAGATCGAGGTGGGGGAGGCGGACGTCGTGCTCGTGGGCGGCGTGGAGTCCATGTCCCGTGCCCCGTGGGTGCTGCCCAAGACCACTCGCCCGTTCCCCATGCACGACCTGGCGGCGGCGAACACCACGCTCGGTTGGCGCCTGATCAACGATGCGATGCCGCCGGAGTGGACCGTCTCGCTCGGCGAGGCCACGGAACTGCTGCGCGAGCGCTTCGGCATCTCCCGCGAGCGCCAGGACGAGTTCGCCGCGCGCTCGCACCGGCTCACCGCGCGGGCGTGGGACGAGGGGCGGTATGACTCGCTCGTGGCCGCCGTGTCCGGCACGGACCTGGAGCGGGACGAGACCGTCCGCCCGGACTCCACCCCCGAGACCCTCGCCGGCCTGCGCACCGTGTTCCGCCGGGAGAACGGCACCGTCACCGCGGGCAACGCCTCGCCCATGAACGACGGCACCTCGGCCGCCCTCCTGGGCTCGGCGACGGGCGCGGACGTGCTCGGCCTGGAGCCGCTGGCCCGCATCGCCGGCCGCGCCACCGCCGCCAACGAGCCCGACTTCTTCGGCTACGCGCCGGTGGAGGCGGCGAACCGGGCCCTGTCCCGCGCCGGGATCGGCTGGAAGGACGTGGCCGCCGTCGAGCTCAACGAGGCCTTCGCCGCCCAGTCCCTGGCCTGCACGGACGCCTGGGGCGTGGACCCGGAGATCGTGAACGCCTGGGGCGGCGCGATCGCGATCGGCCACCCCCTCGGGGCCTCCGGCACCCGCGTGCTCGGCACGCTGGCCCGCCGCCTCGAGGCCTCCGGTGAGCGGTGGGGCGTGGCCGCGCTGTGCATCGGCGTGGGCCAGGGCATCGCCGTCGTCCTCGAGAACGTGGCCGCGCGCTGACGCGTCCGGCCGAGCACCCACCCGACCCCCCCTCCCAGAAGGAGTCCCCATGCTGGAGTTCGTGGACACGGCCGCGCAGGCCGTCTCCCGCATCACCGACGGCGCCACGGTGCTGATCGGCGGGTTCGGCGACGCCGGGCAGCCGATGGAGCTGATCGACGCGCTGCTCGAGTCCGGGGCCACCGGCCTCACGGTGGTCAACAACAACGCGGGCCAGGCGGACGCGGGCCTGGCGCTGCTGATCAAGGAGCTTCGCGTCGCCAAGATCATCTGTTCGTTCCCCCGCCAGTCCGACTCGTGGCACTTCGACGAGGCCTACCGCGCCGGTGAGATCGAGCTGGAGCTCGTGCCCCAGGGCAACCTGGCCGAGCGGCTGCGTGCCGGCGGGGCCGGCATCGGCGGGTTCTTCACGCCCACCGGCTACGGCACCGCGCTGGCCGAGGGCAAGGAGGTCCGCGAGATCGACGGGAGGCACTATGTGCTCGAGTCCCCGATCCGCGGCGACGTCGCCCTGATCAAGGCGTACGCGGCGGACCGCTTCGGCAACCTCGTCTACCGCAAGACGGCCCGCAACTTCGGTCCCGTCATGGCCGCCGCGGCCGAGCACACGATCGTGCAGGTGGACGAGATCCGCGAGGAGCCCATCGACCCGGAGCACGTGATCACGCCCGGCATCTACACGGACACCGTGGTGCGGATCGCCACGGCGTCCGGTGAGAAGGAGCGCGCGGAGCGCGAGGCCCTGGCCGCCGGCCGGCCCAAGCCGTGCGCGGCCACCACCACCGCGGCCGAGCAGGCCGCCGAGGGGAAGTGAGGAGCGCCATGAGCTTCACCCAGACCGACACCCCGCTGACCCAGGACGAGCTCGCCCGGACGATCGCGGCGGACATCGCCCCCGGCTCCTTCGTGAACCTGGGCATCGGCCAGCCCACCACGGTGTCCAACTACCTGGAGGCGGAGAAGAACGTCACCCTGCACACCGAGAACGGCATGCTGGGCTTCGGCCCCCAGGCCGAGGGCGAGCAGATCGACGAGGACCTCATCAACGCCGGCAAGATCCCCGTCACCGAGCTGCCCGGGGCCGCGTACTTCCATCACGCCGACTCGTTCGCCATGATGCGTGGCGGCCACCTGGACGTGTGCGTCCTCGGCGCCTACCAGGTCTCCGCGACGGGCGACCTCGCCAACTGGTCCACGGGCAAGCCCGGGGCGATCCCCGCCGTCGGGGGCGCGATGGACCTGGCGATCGGCGCCAAGGACACCTACGTGATGATGGATCTCTTCACCAAGAAGGGCGATCCGAAGCTGCTGGCCGCGTGCACGTTCCCCCTGACCGGCGTCGGCTGCGTCTCCCGCATCTACGCGGATCGGGGCGTGTTCCTGCTGGACGCCTCCGGGGTCGTGCGGGTCCGCGAGCTGCACGGCATCACGTGGGAGGAGCTGGAGGCGGCGCACCCCGGCGTGCGGTTCGAGAAGCTCGAGGACTGAGCCGCCGCGCCGCAGTCACCGGCCCCACGGGCTCCCGGAGGCCTGCGCCGTCGTCGACTTGTCCTGGGGAGCAACGTCGGTTGACTCATCCCGGGTGCAGCGGCCTGCGACCGGTGACAACTCAACCGACGACGGCGGCCCGCACCTTCACGCGCAGGTGCGGGCCGACGTCGTCCCGGCGGGGCGCTCAGGCGGTGCGCAGCACCATGCCCGGGTGGAGCATGGTCGAGACCGTCATGCCGTTGAGGCGTTGCAGGCGCTCCATGGAGACGCCCGTGCGCTGGGCGATGAGCCACCAGCCGTCGTTCGCCTGGACCACGTACGTGGCGGGCGAGGGCGCCGGGGCGGAGGCGGTCTGGCCGGTCCGCAGCACCATCCCCGGGTGCAGCACGGTGGTCGCGGTCATGCCGTTGAGGCGCTGGAGGGTCTCCATCGTCACGCCGGTGCGGTGGGCGATGATCCACCAGCCGTCGCCCTCGCGGACCGTGTACGTGCCCGGGGCGGGGGCCGGGGCGGGCGTGGGCGTGGCGGCCGGCGCCGTGGCGGCCGTGATGAGCACCATCCCCGGGTGCAGGACGGTCGACGCCGTCATGCCGTTGAGCCGCTGGAGCTCCGCGGCGGACACGCCGGTCCGTCGGGCGATGACCCACCAGCCGTCGTTCGGCTGCACCGTGTAGGTGCCGGTGGTGATCGGGGTGGGCTCCGGGGCGGTCGGGTCGGCGACGGTGCGCAGCACCATGCCCGGGTGGAGCACGGTCGCCTCGGTCATGCCGTTGAGCTCCTGGAGGGTGGCCGCGGGCACGCCGGTGCGGCGGGCGATGGTCCACCAGCCGTCGTTCGGCTGCACCGTGTACGTGCCGGCGGTCGACGGCGCGGTCGTCGGGGCCGGCGTCGGAGCCGGGGTGGCCGGTGTCGGCGGCTGGCCGGCCGCCGTCGCGATGGCCTCGGCGCGGTCCCGCAGGTCGTCGAAGCGGGCCATCAGGTGCTGCCCCGGGCACGCGGTCGCGGACGTGGCCCGGTGCGGGAAGATCGTGTCCACGGTGACGGGGGTGCCCGCGGCGTACTTCGTGCTGCCGCCCGAGGTCAGGGTGACCCGGCCGCGCGCGTCGATGCCGTCGCGGTACAGGTAGTAGGCGGTGGCGCGGGCCATCGCGTCCACCACCTCCTCGGACGGGGCGACCACGTCGTAGTTGCCCATCGTGGAAATGCCCATCGTGCCCCGGTTGAACCCGCCCGCGTGCGTGCCCAGCGGGTTCGAGTCCAGGGCGCCGCGGCGGCCCTCGTAGATGTTGCCGAAACGGTCCGTGATCAGGTGGTACGGGAAGTCGCCCCAGCCGAGGGTCTTCGTGTAGTACGCGTAGATGCCGCGCATCTGCTCCACGGCCTGGGCGCGCGAGTAGTCGTTGGTGCCGGCCGTGTGGTGGATGGTCAGCGCGCGCACCTGGTCGAACTGCGGGGAGTCCTCCGCCCAGGACTCGTCCGCGCCCCACTGGGCGCGGGTGATGACGTCCGGGAGGATCTTCGCGCGGGCATCCGAGGCCGTGGCCACGGTGCGGGCCTCGGCGGGCTCCGCGCCCCCGACGACGGCGCTCGACTTCACGCCCCGGGGCAGACCGGCGGTCTCGGCGGCCTGCTCGGCGGCCACCGCCGGGTGCGCGCTCGCGACGGTCTCG
>NZ_KV825265.1:0-3317 GCF_001816085.1 Micrococcus sp. HMSC31B01 | reverse complement strand
CGGCCGGAGCAGGGGTGTGCGGCGCCGCGGCGGCGCCCATGGCGGCCGCCTCCTCAGGACTCGGCACGAGCGGGTCGCGGAAGTGCAGGTTCAGGTGGACCGGCCCGGCCGGGGCCTCTGCCATCGTCACCGGACCGGGCGCGCCGTCGTCGGAACCGGCCTCGGCGACGACCCCCTCGGCCGCCAGCAGGGCCCGGCGCACGGTGGCCCGCACGTGGCGCAGATGCTGCTCGGCATCCACGCCGTCGGCGGCGTCGCAGCCGAGGGAGGCGGCATGGCGGACGTGCGTGCCGAACACGCCCCTCTGGTCCGTGGTCTGGTTCGCGCCGGTGCCGTGCAGCTCGGGCGGACGATCCGCGGTCAGCGCGATCACGCGCGTGCCGGCGTGGATGGACTCCATCAGGGCGGGCAGCAGGTTCCCGACGGCGGTGCCCGAGGTGGTCAGCACGCCCACCGGGCGCCCCGAGGCCAGCGAGAGCCCGTGGGCGAGGAAGCCGGCCGAGCGCTCGTCCACCCGCACGTGCAGGCGGACCTCGCCGGCGCGCTCGAGGGCCGCGAGCGCGTAAGCCAGCGGGGCGGAGCGGGAGCCGGGGCAGACCACCGCGTCCCGCATGCCGGCGTCGATCAGGGCGGTGGCGACGGCGCGCGCCACGGAGAGGGAGTCGACGGAGGTCATGGTGGCCACCAGTCTAGGCCCGGGCGCGGACGGGCCCCGGACGCGGCGAGGCCGCCACGGTGACGCGGTGGCGCCGGCCGTGACGGCCTCGTCGAGGGTCCTCGCGGAGGCGGGGGTCAGCCCTTCGGGCCCTTGCCGTTGCCGTTGCCCTTGCCGTTGCCGTTGCCGTTGCCCTTGCCCTTGTTGCCCTTCTCCTTGCCGGCGCCCTTGCCGATGCCGTTGTTCCCGGTGGCGTTGAACACCTGGACGACGCACGGACGCGGGGCCGCGACCTTGTCGCCCACCTGGACCGGGCCAGTCGGGCTCAGGAAGTCCGGGAAGTAGGGGGTGTGCGCGCCCCAGGTGCCGTCCTCGCCCGGGTGCTGGACGTTGACGAACACGGAGTTGTCGCGGTCGTGGATCACGGGGCCGCAGGTCTCGGCGTCGCGGGGGACGGCGAGGAACTGCTGGACGCGGCCGCGCTCGGCGCCGTCGAGGGTGACCTTGTGCAGCGCGTCGGCGTAGCCGATGGTGCCGGGCTGGCCGTCGGTGGAGATCCAGAGGTTGCCCTCGGAGTCGAACGCCAGGTTGTCCGGGCAGGAGATCGGGGAGACCTTCTCCTTCGGGTAGCCGGCGAAGTAGGCCGAGGAGGAGACCGCCGGGTCGCCGGCGAGCAGCAGGATGACCCAGGTGAAGGTGGTGGAGGTGTGATCCCCGCCCCGCTCGGTGATCTCGATGACGTGGCCGTCGCGGTTGCCGATGACCGGGTTGGCCTCGTCCACGGCGGTGCGCTTGGTGTTGTTGGTCAGGGCCGCGTAGACCTTGCCGGTGACCGGGTTGGTCTCGACGTCCTCCGGGCGGTCCATCTTGGTGGCGCCCATCTTGTCTGCCGCGAGGCGGGTGTAGACGAGGACCTCGGCCAGGGACATGCCCGGGACGAAGGACGTCTTCTCGTCGGCCAGGGCGATCCACTCGCCGGAGCCGTCGAAGGCGCCGTCCGAGGGCAGGGTGCCCCTGCCGTCGATCTGGGCGGCCGGGGAGTCGCCGGAGAACTTGGCCACGTAGAGGGTGCCCTTGTCCATCAGGCGCATGTTGTGCTTCTTGTCGCCCTCGCGGACCTTCTCGGCGGAGACGAACTTGTACAGGTAGTCGTGGCGCTCGTCGTCGCCGGAGTAGACCACGGCGTGGCCGGACGGGGAGATCACGGCGGTGCCGGCCTCGTGCTTGAAGCGGCCCAGGAGGGTGTGCTTCACGGGCGTGGAGGTCGGGTCCTCGGGGTCGATCTCGACGACCCAGCCGAAGCGGTTGGCCTCGTTCTCGTAGCCGGGCTTGGTCAGGTCGAAGCGGTCGTGGACCTTCTCCCAGCCGCGGCTGGTGGCGGCGGCGGAGATGCCGTAGCGCTTCTCCTCGGCCGTGCCGCGGCCCTTGAAGTACTGGTTGAAGTTCTCCTCGCCGGAGAGCACGGTGCCCCACGGGGTGGTGCCGCCGGCGCAGTTGTTCAGGGTGCCCAGCACGCGGGTGCCGGTCGGGTCCTCGACGGTCTTGAGCAGCGCGTGGCCGGCGGCCGGGCCGCGGACCTCGAACTCGGTGGTGCCGGTGATGCGGCGGTTGCGGCGGCCGCCGCGGACGTACTCCCACGGGGCGCCGCGCTTGGCGCGCTTGAGGTCCACGATGGACAGGCCGTGGGCCTGGAGGCCGACGTTGACGACGTCCTCGAAGTTCGAGGCGATGTACTCCGGGGAGAACATGATGTTCTCGTTGGTGTACTCGTGGTTGGAGACGAGGTAGCCGGAGCGGTCGTTGCCGCCGTCGGTGATGATGTTCAGGTAGTCGTTGTTGTAGCCGAACTGGGCGGCCTGCGACGCACCGGTCTGGTGCTCGATGTCGAACTCCGGGGAGTCGGCGAACAGCGGGTCGCCCCAGCGGATCACGGTGCCCCAGTCGTAGCCCTCCGGCACGGTCATGGTGTCCACGGTGCGGCTCACCGGCGCGATGGGCTCGAAGGGGAGCTTGCCGCCGCCGGTCGGGCGCCGGCCGTTGTCCGCGAGCGCCTCGGGGGCCTGGGCCACCTGGGAGCCGATGACGACGGCGGCGGCGAGACCGGTGCCGCCGACCAGGGCGGAGCGGCGCGAGATGGCGGTCTCCGCGATCTGCTGGAAGGTCGGGTTCGCCGAGGTGTTGGGCACCGGGTGGGCGCACGCGTTGCCGCACTTGAGCTCGCACGTGACGGCGGAGCGGTTGCCACGGGTGTGGCCGGCCATGGGGAGGAGGCGCTTCAGCATGACGGGGTCCTTCGCGTCGTGGGGATGGTCCGGGGTCCGGTGCCGGGCCGGAGACGACCCCGGGGTGAGACCGGCCGGGGCCGCCATCACCTTGGCCCCTCGCTCCGAGCGGCGAGCCACGCCCAGGTGGCCGCGAGTTGAACTCTTCCCGGCCGCCGGATTTCGCCCCGTCGACATGCTGTAATCCGGCTCACATGCCCCGCGTCGACGGGGACCGGGCGGGCTCGTCAGCCCTGCGCGGCCAGCACCGCGTGGGCCGCGCGCAGGCGGTCGGCCCACCACGCCTGCCGCGTCCCGTCCGCCCGGATGCGGTCGAGCAGCTCCGGGTCGGGGGCGGGTGCCCGCTCCCCCGGTGCCGGGAGGGCCCCCGCGCGCGGGCG